>JAZQKW010000057.1:0-50350 GCA_045542375.1 Butyrivibrio sp. | reverse complement strand
ACATTGAAAAAAGTATAACGTCGCCTTCCCTTTCCAAACGGGTCAAAGGTACAGATAAATATAACATAGCTGTCTTTAAGTTCCTGGTACTCCATACCGGATTCCATCATCCGGTTATCAATAATTGACTGGTAGTAACGGTTTCGTAACATAAGCTCTTTCTTGGCCTGATATGTATAATTCTGCATCTCAGCATCATATGCATTATCATCCGCATCCTCCACATATACATCATATCTGACGCCCTTCCCATCATTAGTAATCTGAAAATATTTCTCCGCGGTTATATCACCAATATCTTCAATATCATTACCGGTAAGGCAGCGTAATACCTGAATGCAAAGATTCTTATCAGTCATTACCTTAGAAAAAATAAATCTGTCCCGTATTCCGAGAGTCTCGTATTCCTTTTCCAATTGTTGTCTGTCAACAGGCTTCTTATCTCTCTGTTCTTTCATAGATAATTCCTCCTCCATATGTGCAGAAGACCTTATCCTATCCTTGAAATCTTCTGCTTACTTATTATTGAAAATTCAGCATAGATTTCTTAGAAAATAGAACTTAAGAATATTCGATTTAAGAATTTATGCTGATAAAAGCATAGCAAAGAAAATCACCATGGACAATGGGAAATAAATACTAGTCACATTTTGAGATAAAAATTTTGGAGGTGCATCATACAATTCATATGCTTTGAACTTGTTATTTAACCTCCTTGCAAAGTCATACAGTGCATTTCCGCTATAATTCTCAATTTTTATAACGTCTTTTCTCATCTATTTTCACGTCATAATTTAGTTAAAATAGTAGTAACAAATACTAAAGGAGACTGAAAATGGAGCTTAACAAGGTTTTATTAAGAATTATTGAGCTTATGAATTTCCGTAATTGGACATTGTACCGACTTTCCAAAGAATCCGACATCCCCTATTCGTCGCTCAGTTCTATGTTTAAGAAGAACAACCAGCCAACGATTGCTACCCTAGGTAAAATATGTGATGGTTTTAATATATCAATGGCTGAGTTTTTTGCAGATGATAACGACAAAGCCAACCATATAGGATATACAGATGAAGACAATAAATTAATTTTAGAAGTACATAAACTTGACAATCATGACAGACAGCTATTAACCAGATTTGTTCAGATATTAAAAGAAAAATAGCAGGAGGTATTACCACAAATACCTCCTGCTATCCTTATATACCTGCAAAAGCTATGCACAAAACCGGACCCATTACAGGTCCGGCCAAGTGAGGAAAAAATGAATATAAAAATAAAATTAAAAAATTAACCAAAATTATTAACTAATGCATTGATCTCTTCAAGGGATTCAAGACAGTCATCCATATATTCAACTGAAAGCTCTGCACTCTTCTCTCCTGACTCAGAAATTGCAGCAATCTCTTCGCTGGCAGCTGAGAGCTGTGAAACCTGTTCAGAGATTACTCCTGTTGCATTAACGATATCCTCTATGGTTGTCTCCATAAGAGTAACACTATTCTCAAGTTCTGCCATCTGAGCATTAATCTTGCTGAACTCTTCTTCTGTTACAGCTATCATCTGAGTCTGCATATTAGTGTACTGTACTGAGTTACTGAGACTTGCTGATGCACTTGTTGCATCTGTTACAAGTTCTGTAATAATATCAGTAATCTTCTGTGTAGCATCCTGAGTCTGCTCTGAAAGCTGTCTAATCTCATCTGCAACTACTGCGAAACCCTTACCTGCATCGCCGGCTCTTGCAGCCTCAATTGAAGCATTAAGTGCAAGAAGATTAGTCTGCGATGAAATATTAAGGATTGTATCTACGAAGTTCTTAACTCCATCAATTCTGTTAATAAGGCGTTCTGTTGATTCAACGGTAAGCTTACTAGCCATATCTACAGCAACTGCCTGATTCTTAAGTTCTGTAACAAGGTTGATACCTGATTCTACAGTTTCTCTGGCAACTCTTGATACTTCTGCAACCTTATGTGTATGATCCTTAGCAGCATCAGTACTTTCAACGATTGCAGCACACATTCCGGCCTGCTCCTGTACAGCCTCTGCTGTGCATTCTGTACTCTCTGCGATATTAGAGATGAATACCTGATTGTCATTAATTGAATTTCTTAATGCTTCAAAGGTCTCTTTAACGTGATTGAAGTTATCTTCTATTCTTCCGGCTGTGTCAGCCATACGCTCACCTGCAGCCATGTTAGCATCAGCAACTTCCTTAACCTCGTTAACACTTGACTCTCTATAATTCTGAATAAGATTAATTACAAAAACTGTGAAAACACATCCAATAACGCACATTGCCCATCTTATGATGGTTGCTTCAACCACAAGCTCACCATTGATGACATCCTTAACTGTCGGAACGGCATTGGCAATTATTGCTGCAAGAATAGCCCACATTGAAATACGCTTGTTCATATACACCATTGATGCAATTAGCAGATAAAATATAAATGCAAAAGCATCCTTATTCATCGAAAGAGACATTAACACTATGTAAGAAACTGCAACTAGGATAGACATTACAACTCCACATGATTTCGTTCCTCTTCGAATAAAATAGATAGCAAGAACCAATACAAAAGTCGCGCCAAATACTGATGCCTGTATTATTCTTGATAAATTAAATCCGTCCTTAATAACAGCCATTGCCGTTGCTACTATAAGATACACTACTGCGATTTCGTAAAGTATTACAGCTAAACTGTCGGATTTGCGATACTGTTTTTCAGTCATTTCATACCTCCACATAACATTTTTCACATATTACACATACATAAATTTTAGTACTTAATACACATAAAGTCAAGAATATTAGTAAAAAAGACGCACTTTTTTGGTGCGTCTTTTCATTAAATATCCAGGTCTGTTTTAATCTTTGCAATCGTGTATACAAAATAATCTGAAAGAGACATCTGGGATACGAAGCTGTCCGGAATTTCCATAAACATTACATCAGAATCATCCGGAAGTACAGTTACTCCGTCAGGCGCCGTATCGGATACATACAGCCTTCCTACAACCCTGTAATTGGTTATAAGTTCATTCTCAGCTAAGAACTGTTCTACATTTATCCTAACTGTACATGGATATTCAACAACATGGTCTAGCTTACCCCTGTTACCTGTAATAAGAGTTGTCTCGCTGAGCCTGAATGTAGCACATTTATCAAATCCTAATTCTCTGTCATCCCACAAAAGCTCTATTCCGTCGCCTTCATATGGCACATATGAGTATGAACCGTCAGGATTTTTGACCTTTCTCATTATTTCGTATTTAATTGAAAAATATTTTTTTGCAAGAGCTTCAAAATCAAGCTTGTTACTCTTGTCTGTCTTAGGAATGTAATCCGTAAAATCAATATTAGTTGTAAAGTCAATTACACCCTTATCGCTTTCCTCAGGAAGGTATCCGTTCATTCCAAGATTCATAAGGTCATCTGCGATAAGTACAAAACCAATATTCTTTTCCGTAAGAGTGTTAAACTCCGTAGTGTATGTATCCATATGGACACCGCCCATCGGAAATTCCTTTTCAGCTGTCTTTAAAAGTTCAAGTGTAACTATATAGTTACCATCCTCGAAATCTGAGAAGTCTGCCTGTGTAAAGTCAAAATCCAATGTTCCGGATACAATTGTGTCTCTCGTTACGTTGGCAAGCGAGTACTCATTAAAGAAATCCTTGTAAAAATACAATATGGTCTCTCCTGCCGTAGAAATTGAAACAGCATCACTCTGACCCTTGTTATAAGTAACCATCGTACCAAGTGGCAGAGGTGTCTTTATTCCGTCTTTTTCGAGATATATTGCAACGTCAATATATTCCTTCAACTCAGATGGGCTGGAATTCTTATAATCCCAGTACGACTGAGACGCTGTAAGCTCAAATTCTATCTTAGAGTTAACACCTGTAAGACTGTCTTCCTTAATTTCACCGGTTACATATGTCTCACCTGTAAAATCTGCTGCAATACCCGGTATCTCTGTTACCGTAAAGTCACAGTCCGGTTCAATCGGATATTTACATTTGCTTAAGAAATTACGATTGTAAGCATTATCAATAGGCTTAACATTAACAACATATGTATATGATGATGACGTATCCGTCGTTACCTCTGATGTATCTACAAGAAGCAGGTATCTCTGCATTGCAATCTTTTCGTTAGCATTATATGTGCCTCCTACTTCCTTTGCATAATGCTTTCTGTGAAGAGTATCTGTCTTGTCATCACCACTAACAAGGTCAAGTGTATTAATTGCCGGTTCTGTATATGCCGTTCCATCCGATGCCTTGAATGCAGACAGAGGTAACCTTCCCGTTATATCGCTGTCTGCCTTGTAATAATATACTTTACTGTCAGACAGGTCTATCAGTGTGAATTTGGTATTGGCAAAAATAGGAACATATGCACCTGATGCATTGTTCTGAAGGAAGTAAAGCTCCTTATCAAGAGTATAAGGATACTCTCCAATTGCATCATTGTAATTGTATTCAATATATGATGTGTATACACCTCGTAAAATACTTAAATCCTTAATTCCATCATTAACAATGTTCTCAATATTGTATATTGAGCCACTGATACCTGTTATATGAGTATCAATTTCAAGTATCTTTTTAATAAAGATAGGAATACTGATGGTTGCTGTCTCGTATAATGTTGGATTCACGTATTTATCATTAGCACCCGGCCCATAACCAAAATCCTTACTTCCCCATGTATTACTCCATGTATAGGTTATGTTAAGTACAGTATACGTACCATTCTGATCATCTGTATATGTATCATATCCCTTACTGTTAATATTAAGAGTAACCTGTGTAGTTGCTCCGGTTGTACTTGGAGTGATACTTGGAGT
Organism: Butyrivibrio sp.; assembly: GCA_045542375.1. Classification (GTDB taxonomy): domain Bacteria; phylum Bacillota; class Clostridia; order Lachnospirales; family Lachnospiraceae; genus Eshraghiella. The sequence goes on along the minus strand of JAZQKW010000057.1, from coordinate 45,488 downwards.
AAGTGTTGCGTCTACAGTAGGAACTCCGTTAACTAACTTCATCTTTTGTGCGGATACCTTAATAATATTACTCTGATAGCTGTTATTTTTAATAGCACCACCATTGTTGGTAATAATGTTAACATACGAACTTATAATCTTATCCAAATCCGTATTATCATACACTACTAACGGTATGGCATTGCCAAGAGCATCCTTAAACGGAGACTGATATGCTCCCAATGTAGTATCATAATAAGTATTCTGCAGGATATCTTCCATTGTTACGCCCTGACTGTAATTGTGGTCAAGTCTGTAATTATGCCTTGCATCTCCGGTTTCTGTGAAATACTCATCCCAGATACTTTCCAAGTCACTGAAATTCTTTCCGCCATACACTATATGGTATCTGTTTCTGTAATCATACATAGCTGTATTATTACCAGGTATAGAATTAGCTGCCACATCACTCGCTGGTCTGAATTTCTTAAATTCATCACTATAATTTACATAAAAATCTGTTATGTTAGCAACACCTGATGATCTATATCCATATCCGAAAATAAGCCCTACATATGCAGAATATTTGTAAAGTTCTGCTTCCGTTATCACATCCGGATAAGGAACATAATCTCTGGTATCACTGAAATATAATCCTATATATTCCTCTTCAGCTGCAACCTTTGCCGCATCAAGGTTATGAGATGCATCCCATAAGTCATATACATCATTAATAAGATATTCTCCGAAGGTAATATACTTATCATCAGATGTATCATTAGGAAGTCTGCTATAATCAAGAATACCTATAATATTATCATTCAGGGTTATATTATTTATGAAAATAGCTTCTTTAATTTCTCCAAATACACCTCCAATACACTGATTAGAAGTAGTATTTTTAGTTAAGTGCATACCTGCAATAAGATTATCCTCTATAACAATATCATTACCATAGACGTTGTTATTGGTTGTATCAGTATATGCAAAGGTACCTCCGGTCCATGTTTTTTCATTATCATTATTAAAGAATCCGATTATCTTATTGCCTTTTACGATAATTTCATATAACGCACCCTGGTTAGACTGATTCCTTGATACTCTTCCTGCAATTCCTCCTGCCATTGCACCCATAATAGTGTTACCAACAGATGTTGCATTTCCAAATTTGCAGGCACCAAATGTAGTAGGTGTATATCCAAAATATCCGCCTGCATAATATGTAAACGGACCACCAATTGTACAATCTGTTACATTGGATTCATGTATAAATGCAATTCCCCACTCGCAGCCGGTAAAACCGCCTGAGGTTAAATTCTTATTAGCCCTGTATACATCCAGATTACTAATATTGCATCCTTCAACATTTACATTATTAAATCTGCTGATTGCCGCTGAAATTTCTGCTCCAGATATTCCTCCTGCATGTATAGTAGCACTAATATCCATATCACTTACGGTACAATTCTGATAGTAAGCATTCTTATTAGCCGCTATCTTCAGCTCTGATATCATACCACCGGCAGCATATCCTGCTCTTATTATATTGTCTCCACTTGGATTACCAATTACCTTACAATCCGTAATGTTTACATTAGCATCACTTGTGTTACCTGTATTAGATGCAGCACCTACAAGACCACCAACACCTACTCGGTTATGTCTGGTAGAAGTTTCGGTATATGCAGTTTCCCATCCGCTTTCTCCATAACCTGCATCTGCTACAAGACGTATATCCGTGGTATCAGAACCAAGTATACAATTGGTAAGATTAGTATTCATGTAAGCAATACCTGCCATTCCACCAATAAATGTCTGTGGATACTGAGATGAAAGATTTCCTCCATTCCATCCGTTAGCAGCACTTCCTACCCTTATCTCAATATCAACGTTAGTAAGTGTTGTATTGTTAAGTGAAAGTGTATTTCCTACAAAACCAAACAATCCTCCGTGGCTTCCTAAATACCTTCCCCTATACTCCACAGGTGTGTTATTCCAATTAAGAAATTCCACACGATTAGATGGTATTTCCTGATTTCCAAGAACTCCTGTTCCTCTCATTGTAATATCATCACCGGTAAAAGTATCTCCTTCGGCATTCATTGTAATGCTACATTCTGTCTGACCGATAAGACCTCCACTATGTCCTGTAGATTTAATATCAATACCATTAATACTTCCGCCATTAATCACTATCGTCTTAGAATTATTGGCAATTCCTCGACCTATATATCCACCTGCTGATGGGAAGCTTAATGTATCTCTGTTATTATAGGTAAATCTGTAGACTCCCTTACCTTCTAACGTCAATCCGTTAATATCACAATCATTAAACGTAACATTATACGGATTCTGGAATGAAGCAATTATTCCTCCTACATCAGCACTTGCAATACAGGTAGTATCCTTAATTGTACAGTCATCAAAACCATAGCACACCTTATAATCCGTGCCATTATGGATTTCCAGTCCTCCGACTATTCCACCGGCAAATTCAAGACTCTTTACAGTAAGTCCGTCTGTACTAATATTTTTAAAATAATAGTTGTATGGTGCTGTTAAAAATGTACTTCCATCTATATTGGATACACTGGTCATTTTACCGATAAGACCTGCTGCCGTATATCCGGTTACAGACTCACCATATGCATTTTCAATTGAAACAGCGTCGGATTTCCCGCTAGTATTAATAACATTTCCTGATAAAGTAATATCAGAAATAACACATGCATCCGTCTGTTTTTCAATTCGCATCTGATTGATTAGTCCAATATTTTTAAGCCCGCGTCTTACATCAGAAATATAGTTAAGATTAATCTTACTGTTGTTACCGGTAATATTTCCTTTAAATACATTAAAGTTATTTGCAGTGTCACTAATATATTCTGCACCAATTCCTCTAAATGCAAGCTCATATACTGCCATATCGTACAAAGCACCCGAAAGAACCAGTGTAAAATCATTGGCATTGAGGTTAATATACTTAGACAAAACGGTATCTGTCATATAATTGTCAGGTGTATCCGTAATTCCATCCATAAGTGCAGATACATCTACATTAAAATAATCAAACGCATATGGAGCAAAAAATGATCCATCATTTGGCTGTCCGCCATTAATATTATCGTATTTAATTACATCAACATATACCGTATCATCTGCCGAAAGGACATTACCTACCTTGTCATAATTACCGTTTCTGCATCTGGCTTCTTCGTTATATCCAATATAATATGCACCCTCGCTAATTCCTCTGTATGTAAATGCACCACTGTTTAAAGCAATAGCATACATCATAAGCTGCGCAGCATTATCTGCATTGACTGTTATTTTTCCGTCAGTTACAGTAATCGTTCCCTTACCACTATTCTTAATATACGCCGCATTAATTATATTATAATCCGACATTGGTCTTAAACCTGCAGTATTACTGTAAATTGCAGTAGTATCAGTAAATACAGGGAATGTATTATCTGCGTAATTTTCATACAATACCGCACCGTCTTTTACTGAACCAACAATTCCGTTAACCCATATATGTCTGTCATAGTTAGTATATGTGTCATCAGCTGCTATTTCAGCATTAGTGTCATCCACTACATTGAATTCTGCAAGACTATCCGAATCCATATTACGAAGAATTAATGTTCCAAGTCTTACCTGACCTGCATATCCACCAACATTAAGCACTCTGCCTGCCCATCCGGTTGCAAGTTTAATGGTTCCATTAACCGTAACATTGTCAATAACATTATCTCCACCAATAACATACGCTATTGCACCTGCGCCTGCATTCTGGACTTTAATATAGTCATATGTAGTCGTAGGAGTTCCATTAACCACTGTAACAGACTGTGTATTTCCAAGTATAATATTAAGGTCCTTGAGTACACATCCCTTGGCGTATCTGATAAATCCGTAGCTTGTAAGAACTTCATTATTAGTTGTTTCATTATTAAGCTTAATATCCGGATATTGGTCATTAGGCTTAAGCCCGCCTACAAATACTCCTACGAAAGGCTCTGCTTCCGTTCCAAATCCTACAAAGTCTGAAAAATCTGTAAAATCAATATCCGCTGTAATTTTGTAATATGCCTGATTAAGTTCATCTTTTGTAGGGAAATCCGTACTTCCGTATACCTTAAGAGCTTCTGCTGCATGAGTTCCCGTGCAGAAAGTTGTATCATTGCCAAAAGAATTTACCTTCCAGTTATGAAGAACACCTGTATTGTCTTTAAGGTAGTAATACAATGTCTTAAACTGCTTGGTATATTCTATTATGTATGGATCCTCATAAGTTCCACAGCCTTTAGTAATATCTCCCGGTTTAGCGTTTACAAAAATCTGTCTTCTATTATAGTTATATACATATGGCTTATAATTATCTGCATCAAATCCGTACTCCGCATAATCGGCAATTGGTGTAGTCAGAGGTGCATCATAGAATTCCACCTCATCACCAATTTCATATCCTTTTGTAACATATCCAAGGCTATCCTCATATGATAATGTTGCACTACTATGTAATGGATATTCCATCTGATTTAATCCATTGCCTTTAAGATAATCTGCAAGATAAAAAGTATATAAGCCCCAGCATGTATCTTCATAATATTCATACTGATATATGAATGATGCATACGCTAATACCTTATCTGCCTCTGTAGAATTAAAAAGATCTGGCACCGTAGTATTCGGCAATGTAACTGTATCAGCCACATCTGCAACATCCATATTCTGGAAGGTTACGTTAATCTCTCTTACTGCACTTCCTGTACCTCCACCCACATAACCGATAAGAGCTGCAGCCGCCTTGTTGCTTTCCGTTGTTACATGAGGGTCATCATAATTAACCATTCTGACACCATTTATGTCAACCTTGGCACCGTTATGAATTCCATGAACAAGCAGACCATAACGATTTTTCATATCATCAGTGCCCGCAATCCATACATTATCTAAAATAATATTACTTATCGTAGTCTTGGCTGTTGTTGAATAAGTAAATCCCTGCTCTCTTTCAGCCGTACTTGCATTTACACCCTTAATTAGTCCCACAGCTAATGCACCTGATGTGTTGCCAACACAGCTTACAGTCCCCTTTATTGTCATATCTTTAACTTCCGTTGCTGTAAGACTATAAAACAGACCACTGTGCATCATATAATGCTGATTATTATTAGTGTCTGAATACCTCTGTCCGTTAACATCAAGGGCTTCACCATTTAACATTTCCTGAGCATGGAATATAATTGTTGCATCATTTATTCCTGCATATTTTTTATTGGTTATAGATGTAGGATAATAGCTGTATCCTCCTAAATCTATTACTCCGGAATAATTAAAATGAGTATTCAAAATATTATTATAATTAGTTCCCGTATCAACAACAAAAAAATGTCTGATATGTCCATGAGCATAATTGGTAAGTCCAAAAATCATAAGCTCTTCAGGTGAACTTATTACCCCATCCTTCAAAACAACTCCACCATTAGCATTAAGAGCAGTTTCAATAATCTCAGGTACATTATAATAGTATCTGGTTGCATTATTCCTTAAGCTATCTGCATCTCTGCCCTCATAGGTTGCCTGATTCTTGTAACTTCTGTATCCGGAATCAGGACTGAGATAATCAACAGTTGATGAAGAAATTGATACAACACCACCTGTCTCAACTCCTGACGTTGTAATTCCTGCCAGCTCATCAAAATTAGAAGGCGCTCCTTTAATAATTGTAGTAGCCGTATCTATATTGTAATCTTTAACTGAGAGATACAAAACTCTTCCCTCAGATACTATAAGCCCCGGATTATCTCCTGTGTTAGTATTGGTCATATTATACTGCCAGTCAGATATATTTACATTTTCCATATTGAGACGACCGGTTACCTCAGCAAACATACCACCATTACGCTTAGACGCATTAAGTACATTACCTTTTCCGTTAGCATCCTTGCGTATTGTAAGATTCTCAATATCTGCTATAACGTTAGTCCATCTGAATCCAAGAAGTCCTCCCGTTGTATTTGTACATGCTGCATTATTAACAGTAAGACCTTCTATTACAATATCTTTAACATTAATATAATTCTTAAATGTATAAGAACGATAATCAATCCATTGATCCCTGTTATTGTAATTATTGGCAACTGCAATTAACCCGCCTATCATACTTACGTAATCGTTTCTGTTACTTTCAATGGTTCCTGAAATCACAACATCCTCAAAATTAATTGAAGGTGCACCGGAATTACAATCAGTCCATGCAATTACCTGAGCTCCACATACGGATGTATCACTGATTACCTTATGTCCTGTAGCATACAATCCCTTAATGTCAAGTACACTATTAGTAGTAGATGTGTACTTGCCAAAAAGACCTCCGTAATATCCTTTATCTGCAGCCGTATAATGATTGTGGTAGCAGCCTGACATATCTACATCAATGTCCACATTTTCTACCATAATATTACCCTGAGCAGTAACAGATAGTCCGCCCATCACAGCATAGTAATGTCTTCCGTTCTTAATCTCTCCGGTATAAGAAGTAGAATCCTGCATAAGCTCAGCGTCAATGGCAATATTCTTGAATTCTGTTACAGAAGTATCAGTATTACCAACCATTCTGAACAGTCCCATAGCCGGCTGTCTGTATCTGCTGACATTGTATTTTATCTTACTTTTACCAGATGCAGTTCCAATAAATTTGCCTGAAAAAATATTGCTTACATTAGATTCATCATTTCTCTGGAAGCATGTGAAACCTGTACCGCTTAAGTCATATTCCTCTGAGATTAGGTGGTATTCCATCTTAAACATATCAGAATATGTATCTTCAAAGCATTCTGATGCAAAGGCACCATATGAATTCCACATAATTGCAAGTCTTAACATATCACCGACAGTCTTAAGATTATACACATCACCAATCTTTTCAACCGTTCCATTAATCGCATCCGCTGTCTTTATATTAAAAATATATTCTCCGTTAACTCCGTCCCACTTACCATTAACATATACATCCCCATAATTTCCAACCATATCAATATCTACATAATTACCTGTATTTCCGTATGGTTTAATTTCACCACTATGATTAAGAAATACCAGTGCACTGTCCTGTCTTCCAACTATCTGTCCGGCATAAGTAAATCCTCCACCGTCCCATTTCATTTCTGACAAGTCAATAACACCGTCAAGTGCCAGTATTGAATTAGTATCAAGATTACCTACAACTGCAGAATAACCATAGTTAACCCCTGCACCGCCATTAGATTTATATGTACCCTTCATGGCAAAATTATTAACATATATGTATTTTTTATTATTTCCCGATACAAAGTGACCAACAAGTCCACCTGTATTATTAGCAGACTCCACCTGAAGAGAATTAATGATAATATCCTCAGCAATAAGGTTGGTATTGCTCATTTTACCTGCAATGGCACCGCTTGATACGCTTCCCCACAAACGATAAGTCGCACCCACATATATGCTTCTGTATGTACCAAAATCATCATCTCTCTGCTGACTAATATTAGCGCCTTTAACAGTAACCACACTTTCCTCATCTTCATCAGAAAGTATATATCCCGCAAAATATCCCATTCCGTCACTGCCACCATTGTTAGTCGCTGTTGTTCCGGCAACATACCAGTCACTTAATTCACAATCCGTACCATTGACAAGATTCATGTATCCGATTACTCCACCGGCTGTACCACTCATACCCTGTATAAATGTGTTCCACACATTAAAATGGTCTAACTTTATTAATTCACCGGTTTCATTAATGTAGATACCTATTATTCCGCCTGCATTTTTAGAAGCATATGAATTGTATCCTACTGCAACATTACCTACAAAATATCCTTCATCATCTGATGCAAAGCTTCCTAAATCTGAGTTGTATACATAACCAAATATACCGCCTGCTCCATAAGCACCATTATTAGTCTGAAGCATTATATTCTGTACATAAAATGTACTATTATCCTTAACTTCTGAATTAATAAATGAACCTACAATTCCGCCTGTTCCTTCTGTAATATTTCCAACAGGACCATATATATCACTATGATTAGTTGCTCCTCTGTTACCACTTCCGTCAACCTTAGAGCTTTCAACAGTTACTTTATAGTCTCCCGTGCCGATAACTGCATTTTCGCATTTTCCTACAAGACCGCCACTAGCTCCATTACCATTAATAAGTGGATAGAGTGATGTATCTGAAATAAAAGTAATTTCAGGTCTTACATTGCCATCGCCAACCATGTATCCTGCAATCCAACCCTTTGCACCATCTGCAACCTTACCTGTAATAGTAGTGTTTTTAATATCAATTACAGAGCCATCATACTTAATCAGTACATTTCCTGTTATTTTACCTGCAATATTTCCTGCATATTTACCTGATATTGTAAGCTTAGTCTTACCAGCTGTATCAGTCTTAGTAACGCCAAGAGCCACACCATTCTGGCTGGCACCCATTTCTCTTGTAACAGAGAATGTTAATGGGGTTGCTTCTGTATTGATAATCTCGCCAAAAAGGCCACCGGCACAATTATTAGTATTAATTGTTCCGCTGACAAATATATTCTCAAGCTTAAGCTCTCCTCCACCGGTAAGCACAGCTGCAAGACCTGCACTGCATGAACCGGTACATACCACATGAATATTTCTTACAGTTGCGCCACCACCAAGATAAGCAAAAATAGGACGCGCAATTGTATAGTTAATTCCGTTAGTACTTGAACATCTTAATGTTCCCTTAAATGGAAATTCTTCCGTTCCAATTCCTGTAAACTGTGTAAGGGAAGCCAACTCGTACGTAGAAGAGTCCGGAACTCCCGGAGTATTATTATTGTTAATTACGAATGTATATCCTTCAAGAGAGCTCTGTGTGCTGAGTTCCTGTATATTAAGCCAATCCATATATGTTCTGATATAGAAGGTTTTGGTGCCAAGTGCTTCAAGCTCTCCGATTGTTGCAGGGAATGATGCACTTCCGAATACTGTAATCGGTGCACCAAGAATCACATCATCCTTAATTGACAACTCAGGATTTAATTCAGGCACAGCTAAATTACCTGTTGCATCATCATTATCTGTAACAAGTTCCTTTATATCATCAGTATTTATGGTACTACCCGATATTTGCGTGGTTCTGAAATATTTTGCTATATTCATGAACATATCAGGTGCTAACGAAAAAATCATTATCACCACCAGCAGCATTGCCACCGGCTTTAATATTCTTTTCCTTTTCATTACCTGTTCCTCCAGATTCTAGTTAGTGTGCGCAATAACATTTAAGCGCACTGTATCATTAAAATCTCCGTACAGATTGTATACATCTGCATCAAAGAGCTCTGTCTTGTAAAAACATATATCCATTGATGCGTAGGATATTGCATCCATGGTAAGAGTTGTAATATTTCCATTAGTTGTAATAAGATTATTATTCTTTGCGGCCAGATAATACTTGTTATACTGGTCTATCTCGTAAATATCATTTCTCCATGATAATTCAAAAGTATAACTTACACCCTTAGTTTCTCCCATTGTTTTGATATTGTATACAAAACCGGCATTCTTGTTAAGCAACTCCCTATCTGCGGCATCAAGTGCCTGTGCATTCTCAATTTCCACATCATCATCCGGTGTTATTAAATCTTCTCTGATTGTAAAGCCTGCCATATAAGAGAATTCGCCTCTTACCGGTCTCAGCTGTATTGCAGCTGCAAGTCTCTGAGTATTGGCAACATAATCCGGATATGTAGGCACCGCCCATACTGCAACCCTGCCTGACATATATGTATCCGTGTCAATCTGCACCGTAGGTGTTATTTTAAGGGTTGTTGTATTGCCCTTGGCACTTCCACCCTCAAGATAGCTGTCCTTTATAACAAATGGTGTATTATAGGTAAGTGTCTCTGAAACAGTTGCACCATTATCATCCTGATATTCCACAGAATATACAGCTTCTGAATCGTTATCTAACAGGCAAAAATGTATGTCGTAGGTTATATTAAGGTTCTTATCATTATATAAAAGAATGTTATCGTAATTATATACGTGAATAGGTAAAACAGCCGCTCCGGATCCATTCCATCCATTGGATGCAACATATGCCGGAAAAGCAGTAATATCACTTACATCACTTACCTTGCTCAGACAATTACTTGTAAAATAAAGACCTGATGCAGTTGTAACGGACTTTCTGCTCTCCTGAGAATAATATTTTGCTATTACAATTGATGTTACTAGCACGCAAAAAGCGGCCATTGTAAGAACAATGGCTACTTTATTAACTTTTATTCTTTCTGATCTTTTTTTACGTTTAACTAAGTCCTTCATATATGTTCCTTTAATAATTATTTTTCTGTAGGTCTAAGCTGTAATGCCTTGACAATTATATATACAAGATCTGTTTCCTTGGAAAATGACGCAAAATCATCGCTATCCCATACAATCTCTACAAGATAATAATCCATGTCATATCGTATAGTTCCGTTATTTTCCACAAAAGTAACAAGCTGCATTGGGTTACCGTTACTTCCTTTTTCAAAGAGCTCATATCTTCCCAAATTAACTATTCCTTCTCTGTCAGCTCCATACATATCTTCCCATCTTGCTTCAGATACATCAACTGATGATAATGGTATATTGGATATCTTAGAAAACTTCATAATACTGTTACCATAATTATCATCAACTGTTACATCACCTGCATCATTCTTCTCAAGTTCATACACTCTGTAATCTATAGGAAGATTTTCCGTATATGCAAGCTCTAACTGATATTCAAAATCACTCTCCTTTGCAATGTCAAAGGAAAGGTCCACATCTTCATTTTTACTGCTGACGGCTATTACTATCTGTTTCACTTCGCCCGGATGGATATTACCAATGGATACACTTAAAGACTTTTCATCATCCGGATTAAGAAGATACAGAAAATATGGAGTCTTTACATCCGTTTTCTCACTTTTAACTTCTCTTCCGGAATTAATTACATACCATGCGCCTGTTACCATAAGTGCCATTATAACCACAAGCAAAATATTGATAATAAGAACCTTATGTTTAATTCTTTTCTTCATAATCAATCACCGTTAATAATAGTGTCTATATCCATACGGAAAGCTATTTTCTTAACACCTAATCCTATTTTGGTATCCGCATAATCATATAACAGAACATAGTCATCTTCTGAATATCCGGAACCCGGTGTGAAATTATTCGGGTCAAAATAAAATTCTCCGTTAAGTGTTCTTCCTTCCGCCGGAATATCTGTATATTCATAGAACCATCTCCAATAGATGGTTACTTTCTTCTCCTCATTATAAGAAAGTGGTACATTAATATGAGTTCCCGGCTTAATTACCCCACTATAAATATCATTTTCATAAGTTGTATAGAACTGTATGTGTCCGGCAACTAATTTATCAAGCTCTGCCACTGTTGCCTCATCAACCATAACCTCCTCAATGTATTCAGATATATGATTCAGGCCAATGGTACATTCTGTTGCTACCGGACTTAATGCAGTTATATACAAATCAAAGTGACCATACACACCCGGTGCCATCATGTCGGCATCCATATTGTAAAATTCCGGCATATTGATATTTATTAAAGCTTCGTCTCCCGAAAGTTCAAGAACATCCTCTCCTCCCGGTACAAGTGCAACCCTGATGTGCTCGGCTGTAGATGATTTCAGCGATACTCCCGATGCCTTTGCCTGATTAAAAAGCACAAACCAAGCAATAGTAACGGCAATAACCGTAACAACAAGCACAAGCAATAATTCAATTTTCAGTACTGTCTCCCTGCTCAGTTTCTTCTTCATTATCTGTGTCATCATCCTTGTTTAGTAATATTATTGACATAACCTGCCATATATAGGTTATTAACACTAACAGTATAGGTAAAAGAATAATCAAAAAATATAATCCGTTATTCTCAAGAGATGCAATCCATTTACCTATTGTATTGCCTCCGGGAATAATTCTAACAAATCTTCCCGCAATATCTTCGTATTTTACTGTATACAAATCTTCTGTTACATTGGCATCACCCTTAGTAACGTATATGGTCTCACCCGTAAGCGTTGATTCTGTGATTTTATATATTCTGTGTGTTACATAAAAACCTTTAACTGACGGGTCATCAGAAATAAAGGTTATTATGTCCCCTTCTTTCAGGTCATCCTTATCCACATCTTTAATCAGGATAAGGGTATCCAGAGGTAACTCCGGCTCCATACTTGGGGTTATTACTCTTAACACCTCGTAGCCTGCAATGCTTGGATGAAATCCCTTAGACATTGCAAATATTAACACGCACAGACCAACTATAATAATAGTAAATATGGTTTCAATTATAAAAACCAGTTTTTTCTTCATGTGTCAGCCTCATTTACTCTTAGATGCTTTTTTCTTTTTCTTAAGAGTTTTTTCTGCTTTTCTTCGCTCCATCTTACGTCTCGTCTGAATTGCAACCATTTCATTCTGAATAAGTTTTCTCAGCGTTGCATCAGGCATTGACGACATTCCCTGAATAATCTCTTCAAGAACCTGCCTTATATAGTCCGTACTCATATCCTTTGTAAGTGCCGGACGGTCAATGTTAAGTGCGTCAACATCCTGGAGATAGTTATGTAGCATTGCATAATTCCATATAACCGAATCGTACAGGTCCTTTTCAAATTTTCTTGAAATGGTAGGGTCCTGTCTCAAAAGGTCCACACTAACGCCAACCTTTGAATACGAATGAATAAAATTCCATAATGTATGACATGCCTTATAGTCCCTGTTCTTGGCAATGGCATTAGTCTTAACAATCGGATGCTTAACTCCCGGGAACTTTCTCATTGTTGCGATAAATTCACTTGAAACAATACTGTTAACCACTCTGTGAATCTTAATTATTCTTGCGAAAATATCATCCTTATCATCCTCATTGACCTTATCAGTCTGCTTATCTCTTATCTTAACCTGAAGCTTGTATTCAACCGTCTCAGTGTAATTGTCAATAATAGAGTTAAGCTCAAGATAAGCTCCAAGTTCATCCTTGGTTGCCTGAAAAATAGCATCAAATCTCTTATTTACAAAAAACTGTAGCTCTGCCACAAGTGTACATATAAATCGGTTCTCATATGTATTAAGACTCTCTTCCTTGTACACATTAAGAATTCTGTTAGGAACTACCGTTCCCTCTTCTTCATTATACTCATCAATGAAGTTACTGTGTGCAAGAAGATGTCTTACCGATTCTGTTGAAATATTACGTGCAATAGCAATATTAACTACCTCTCGCTCTTCTTCAATAAACTTTCTTGGATTAAGTACAACAGTCTGCAGAGATGGAAGCGCCTTCTCTATTTCTTTTACCCATTTCTCATCCACTGATTTTACCAGTCTGGCAAAAGAAAAATCGCAGTAATTAGAACCGGTTTCCAGCAGATTGTAAAAATATTTATAAAATTTATCATCTGCAATACGTTCACGGTCTTCAGTCATCTTCGCGTATGTATTTTTTATATCATCTGAATATTCATCATATACCATATGAATCTCCTATTAATTTCCGCTCATTTTCTTAAGTCTGTACAGATAATTCTTGCTTATCTTAAATTCATCCTGTCCAAATGTCTTCTCAAGATACATAATAAGTCCATCTATTTCATCTCTGATGAAACCAAGGCCCAGAGACTCGAATTTTCTCAGAATCTTCTTGGCAAACATAAAGTCTACACCATCGATTTCAGTACCGCCGCAGGCAATATAACAAGGAACAAAATCCTTAATCTGTCTTAAGATACGGTTACCAAATGTAAGTCTGAAGTGCTTAATAAGATATGAATCAAGCTTATCAAGCTCCACAAGCATCTCTGCTGAAAGTGGATGTTCTGCCTTAGCCTCTGCATAAAGCTTGCTTAAATGTTCATAGCTTACACGCATTGGAGGTGTATCAGGAGTTTCAAACGGATCAGCCTTGTCATCAAGATCAATCGGAATCGCTCTATCGTATACCTTATCTGCAACTGCGAATGTTGAGTCATCGTTATTGATTGTTCCAACATAAAATACATTATTAGGAATCCATACTTTACCATCAATCATCTTGTATGGGTCACCCTCAGCCTGGTTAGATACAACAGGAACATATCTTTCTTCATCTCTTGGAAGTTCCAGAAGTGAAAGCATTTCCGCAAAGTAGTACTCAACTCGGGCAATATTCATTTCGTCAAGAATAATGAATCTGATGTCATCCTGATAATGACCTTCATACATTGTTTTCAAAAATTCTGTTTCAGTATATTTCTTGGTAAAGTCATTGTAGTATCCGAATAACTCAGTTCTGTCACGCCATGATGGCTGTACTGCACAGATAAGACTCGGATTCTTAATAAATCGTCCAAGTGCATAAGGAAGGGATGTCTTACCAGTACCTGAAATACCCTGTAAAATAAGCATCTTAGCCGCACCAAATGATGCAAACACCTGCTTAACAACTTCAAGCTCATAATAAAGTCCAAGTCTTCCTGCTGCAAAGTTACGGAATTCTATACACAGTTCCTCAAGATTATAGTCTGTTCTATATACAGGCTTCTCGTAATCCGGTGCCATATACACACGGTCAACGCCGTTAAGTCTAGGGAATCTTCTTTCACCGTCATAATTGAATATCCATTCTTTCCTGAGTTCTTCGATGCTCTTTCCCGGTGCGATAATTATATTTTCATTTTCCTGAGTAACTGCAGCTTCTTCTGCTTCTTTAACAATTTTCTCTTCTTCCGCCTCGAACTGTTTATCCAGATCTGACTGCAAAAGTTCCGGCGTCACTTCTATTCCAAGTTCTGAAATTCTCATTGCGAGAAGCTTATCTTTTTCATAATTCGCCTTCATAACTTCTCTCTTTAATTCCACAACTTCGTCTTTTAACTTCTCATACTTCACAACCGGCACTTTAAAGCGGAATATAAGCTTCAAAAGGCGATACAGAAGATATACAATAAGTACAAAAATAGCAATAACCACAATATGTAATACTATTGCCGCAACCCATCCAAGAGGACTTAAATCACCCTTATATGTCTTAAATAAATCGATATAATATTTTATGTTAAAAATACCAACAATGGCATCTTTAATCGCGATAACAATATCCCAGAGTAATCCGAATATATGTCTCATCATATTGTAAAAATAGTAAAAAAATGCGTCCATATTATCCTACGTATCCTTTCCTTACCTATTGTCTCATCCCTTTTTATGAGATATAAATTTTAACTGTCCTGATAAATCTGATGACTGAATGCTATTCATACAGTCAGTGTCAGTTCCTTCAAACCACATTCTTACTGTTACCTTGGTTGGTACATTGGCTTTAACAGTAAAGAGTGGTGATGAATCACCTTCATAATATGAGGTTCCTGTGCTTGATATAAAGGTTCCTGCCATACTCTGTCTATGTAACGGAACGTTAGCTCCAAGTCCCGGAAGTGTATTAAATGCATAATCAACGCCCTGGGTTCCAATGTTTTTTCCATCAAAATTAGGTTCGTATACTACTACTCCGCCAGATTCTGTCTCGAAACTCATTCTCAGGCAATATTCAGGATGCGCTGTTCCTTCATTGGTTATGTGACATCCATCCGCTCCGTTGAACTTACTAAGTGTAATATCATAATCACCTACCGGCATATCCTCTGCAAGAATCTCCTCAACAAGCAACCATATAGTTGTCTCATAGCAGTAATATTTTAAATCCTCATTATCTATGACAGCCGAACCTGTAACTGAATTATTACTTGCATACACAGGCTTATGAAATGTTGCTCCGTCAGTTGTTGTACAAGGATATAACACCTTGTTAATGTTATTTGCAAATACTGTTTCGTTACTCTTATCTGCCAGTTTTTCTCTGGATGAAGCTATGTACAATCTTCCTTCTGATGCTACCGACAGTGCCATCTGTCTTACCTTTGCTGAATTGGAAATTGTAAACCATGCAAATGTAGCTCCCGACAAAAGAACGATGCACACAAGACTCATTAACACCGCATATTTCAGTCTGTGTTTCTGTTTTTTATTAAGTTCTTTAATTCTTTCTTTAATTCTGTTATTCATCTTCGTTTACCCCCTGGTTAATATGAAAACGACATTGAAAATTCAAGATTTCCACCTATAATGTCATCAACACACTCAGGATCTTCTCCTTCCATCCATATTACTACTGTAAATTTATCGTATTCTTCGTCCTTAATGCCTTTCCTCGTTCCCGCACACACTACATCTGATGACAGAAACGGTACTGCTTCCAACTGATACATACCTTCGGCGCTTTCTATTCCAAAATAATCAAGTCTGTCCTGTGACATGTATCCCGGATTGTCCTTAGTTAATTTCGTCTCTTTTACAAGTTCACCGGCATATTCCATAAATGGAAATGGGCTTCCCGAAAATATTCGTTCAGGATTGCCATCCTTATTCGGCATTGCGTATATATTCTGTACATTGTTATGGTATAGCATAATCCATGACGCATACTCAGTACCCTTAGTCGCCCGTTTCAAGTGAAGCTGATACTGATAATCCCTGACCTCTCCCGTCTCATTCTTAAGATAGAAGGTATATGCCAGATAATTAATTCCGTTATGCTTACCATCCACATTCATAACATCTCTCTGTATATCGTATATACTTATGTTGGTAGCACCTACTACAACATCACCATTAAGTGTTATGAGTTTTTCCGAAAAATCAGTAGTCTCTGATAACACAAAGCCATCTGTCGCCATTCCTTTATCAATACTGATTACAAATTCACCTGACTTGGTATAAAATGCCGCCATTGCATATCCAATGGAAATTATTATAAGCAATACCAACAAGGTCTGTAGTGCTCCTTTTACCCTGAACACGCTGTGCTTAACTGACACGCCACCAAGATACCAGTGTCTGAAACGGTTAATCCAGTCAAACCTTGTTCTTAAAGGTCTCTTGACTTTATTAACCTTCTTATCCTTTTTATTCCTGTTATTCTTCATATATGTATCCTGCCCTTACACCTCCGGAAGCTCCGGTATTATTTTTGCAAAAACATCTGTTATAAACGGATCAAACTGTCTGCCTCTCTCAGATATAATAATCTCAGTTGCTTTCTCTCTTCCTGTCTGCACCGTCTTATACGGCTTCCAACTTGTAATTCCGTCAAAGGTATCAGCAATCGCACATATTCTTGCAAGAAAAGGAATATCCTTTCCGGAAAGATTATACGGATATCCCTTTCCGTCATATCTTTCATGGTGTCCGATTGCAATATCCAAAAAACACTGCTGTTGTACTTCCGTAATACTCTTTTTATAAATTGCCTTAACTGCATCATTGGCATATAATGTATGATTCTTGATTATCTGTTTCTCTTCATCTGTGAGCTGTTGTACTTTATTAAGTATTGTGCCCGGCACATAGGTCATCCCCAAATCATGATATGTAAACAATATTTCACTCACCTCGTCAAATTCTTCCGGAACCTGACTTCTTACTGTTGTTTCATAATATTTCAGTAAATATCGGTAAAGGTATTCCGCATACACACCGACTCTTTTCATATGCTCTCTTGTCTCACGCTTAATAGTATTATAAAGGCAGTCAATATTCGGATATCTTCCTGTTACTGAAGGTTCCATCTGCTCTCTGTTATATACAATCACTTTATCACCCTATAACTATATATTGTAGTCAATGGATATAGTTATCCAATTTTCCTATTATATTATACAATATTTAGTGCAAATACACAAACCCATTTTTTGTAAAAACAAAAAAAGACACCTGATTCATTGTAAAATCAATGATATCCGGTGTCTTCTCTTCATAAATCCATTATTTATATATCGGTTCAAAATCCTCAGGGCCGTGTCCGCATAGTGGACAAGCAAAGTCTTCTTCCAACTCCACTCCATTATATACATAGCCACACACTTTACATCTCCACCCTACTATTTCTCTACTCTCCTCTTTCTTCTCAGGCTTTGGCTTAATATCTCTCTGGTAATCAGCATAAGTAATAGGTGCCTCATCGCTAAGAACTTCTGCGTTAATAACCTCACCTATAAACAATGTATGTGTCCCCAACTCCATCGTATCAACCACCTTGCAAAACAGCACGCCACAAGCGCCCCATTTCAGATAAGGCACTCCCCTGTCATCCACAGGACATACCATATCCTTAAACTTATCAACATCTCTTCCTGACTGGTATCCAAAATGTTTTATTATTTCAAAATTACATCTCTTATCAAGAATACTCACATTGAATATTCCGCTTTTCTTCATGAGTTCACAGGTATAATTAGAATTAAGCACTGCAACACTTACTCTTACAGGGTCCGACGCCACCTGTATACATGTATTGGTAATACACCCATTAGCCTTACCTTCCCACTCTGTTGACAGCATAAACACACCATAACTGAGATTATAAAAAGTCTTATTATTCATAATGCCTCCTAAATTTACTTTTTATTATTGTATAACAAAAATATAATAGAAATCAATTGTTTTACAATATTATCTGTTAATTATGCATAAAAAGTATTATAATATATACAGTTAGGAAATAAGAAGGAGGTATTTGTTATGTTATTAGACAATCAGATAGCTATTGTAACAGGTGGCAGCAGAGGAATTGGTTATGCCATCGTAAAAAAATTCTTAGAAAACGGTGCAACCGTTATTCTATGCGCTTCCAGAGAAGACAATGCACGCAAAGCGGTAGACAGTTTGCATTCCATTAATCCAGACTGGAATGTAGAGGGCATTGCCCCTAATCTTTCCGACTATGACGATGTCAAATCTCAATTTGACGATATCATTAAGAAACACGGTCGAATTGACATACTTGTGAACAATGCTGGCAGCTCTTCCTCAGAACCTTTTACCTCCTACACAGCAGACAGCTTCAACAAAATTATGGACCTGAATATTAATGCTGTTTTCAACTGCACGAGAGCCGTAGTTGAACATATGCAGGCCAATCACCGAGGCAATATTATCAATACCAGCAGTATGGTCAGCAAATATGGTCAGCCGGCAGGAGTTGCCTACCCTACAAGTAAATTTGCCCTTAACGGAATGACAATTTCTCTCGCGCGAGAATTAGGCCCACAAGGAATAAGAGTTAACGCAGTTGCTCCCGGAATAACCAACACCGACATGATGCAGGCAGTACCAAAAGAAGTAATCGAGCCTTTAATCAAACAGATTCCATTGCGAAGGATTGCTGAACCAGAAGATATCGCCAACGCATTTTTATTCCTTGCAAGTGATATGTCAAGTTATATTACCGGACACATACTTAACGTAGATGGTATGGCACGCTCATAAAGTCAGAAAAGGAACATCTCACCGATGTTCCTTTTATTGTATTACTCTTTCTTTTTAGTTAAATCTCCAAACGGTCTTGTTCCTGAAAAATCCGCTTTCCACTTTCCATCAACCTTTACAAACTTATCATGAAGGAAGAGTAAATATCCAATTATCAAAAACAGACACAGAAGAATCCCTATCCACATCATAAGTCCGCCAATACCCAATTCATCCAGATTCAGGAAAAAATACGGATATCGCCCTGTATTTACTCCTATAATCTCAATCACAACAATATATATAAGAGGTAAAATAAGTGAAACCACAGGCTCCAAATAGCCCACACTTTTGTGCTCATCAAACATAATTGTGTCAGCAATAAACAATATCGGGCACGCCACGTGATAACACAGATTTCCAATATTATTCCAAAAACTAATTGTGTTAGGTTTACCAAGCAGTAATCCATAAGCAATAAGAGTTATGGAAATAATAATTGTCGTCATATGTTTAAGATGCTTAAGATATGGGTTACGATTATATCCATTTAATTTTCCGGCACGAAGTTGTCTCGCATCATCACGCAGGCAGGCAATTATTACGCCAAAGCACATAAAATTGCTGAGATTGGTATAAAAATAAAACAAATCCCCTGTAAAACTTGCGTAGTCTTGTCCTCCCACTGAGAAAAAACCGGTCATAAACAGTATGGCAAAAAAAGATATTGTACAAAAGATTGACCTGTATATAACTTTTGTAACAAGATTATTCTTCATCCGTAAGCCTCCACCTTATAACAAATGAGCTCTTAACTCTTCTCCCGACATAGGACTGAGATATGCAGGCGCAATATCAAATACTGTCTTACATCCTGTTACGCCCTCTGTAGCAAGTCGTCCAATCGCTCTTGCAAAAGCAACAATAACCGAAGATGTAAATTCCGGATTAGAATCAAGCTTGAGGCTATATTCAATAACATGGTTATTCTCTTTATTCCATCCGGTTACTCCGGTACGGAACACAAAGCCTCCATGAGGAATTCCGCTGTGATTAGCCTTCAGTTCTTCCTCTGTAATAAAGTGAACTGTTGTATCATAGTCTGCAAAATAATTAGGCATATTCACAATAGTCTCTTCTATTTTCTTAAGGTCAGCGCCTTCCTCTGCCACAACAAAGCATTCTCTGATATGCTTCTGTCTTGTTGTAAGTTCAGGATTCTCACTGTTTCTTACTGCATTAAGAGCACTTTCAACAGGGATTGTGTACTGCTTGCCATCCTTTACCCCTTCAACTCGTCTTATTGCATCTGAATGACCCTGACTCACACCCTTGCCCCAGAATGTGTAATCATTTCCTTCAGGCAAAACAGCACTTCCGTATAATCTGTTAAGAGAAAACATACCCGGGTCCCAGCCTCCGGAAATCATAGCAATATGTCCGCTTTCCTTAGCTGCCTTATCTACATTAGCAAAATGCTCCGGTATTCTTGCATGTGTATCAAAACTGTCTACCACGTTAAAATATTTTGCATACTCAGGTGTCTGAACAGGCAAATCAGTAGCACTACCGCCACAAAGAATAAGCACATCAATCTCATCCTTATGTTCCAAAATATTATCCACTGAATATATATTAACGCCTTCTGTAAGTATCTTAACATCTGCAGGATTTCTTCTTGTAAAAACAGCTGCAAGCTCCATATCCTTATTCTGCTTAATAGCACATTCAATTCCTCTTCCAAGGTTGCCGTATCCTAAAATTCCAATTCTCATACGCTACTTCCTTTCAAATTTATTTCAAAAAATATATTATACTAAGTCTTTTTACTTTTCAATATTTTTATACAATTTTCACAACAAAAAAAAGATGTAACAGTCGTTAAACTGTTACATCCTATGTATTGCAATTATAATCCGTAATTGAACATACTTCCTGAATTGTAGTTATACGAAAATGTTCCGAACCCTGTATATGTATTAGCCTTAAGTGCTTCATTCTGAGCTGCAAAGTCAATCATCGTAGCACTTACGCCAACCTGATATCCATAACTTCCGTTACCATTAAATAATGTTCTTACATTATCAGTATTGGCATTCTTAAAAGCAACCGGATCAATTGTAAGCTTATTATCATCAGTTATCTTAATTCCAATTTCTGCAAGAGCCTTTTCATTAGCCTTGGTAATATTAGTCATAGAATCCACAGAATTAGCAATTGTCTTGGAATCAGTCTTACCGGCTGTTGTAACCAAATCATTGTAGCCCTTTACAAAGCTGCTTACTGCTTCATATACTTCATTCTTATCGTAATCATCCTCTTTAAAAAGAGAATCCTTACCCTTAGTATATAAATCCTCAGCTACAGCCTTCATATTCTTAGAACCCTTCTGAACATTGGCAATTGCCTCTGCCTCAGTCTTCGAAGTTGATGTAGAAGAAGACACCTTATTCTCTTCCTTCTCAAGAAGATTAACCTTATAGTCTCCATTCTTATAATCATACTCTGTTCTGTTAACTCTCTTAGAGTTCACCTCTCCAGTATCAATGTCTCCACTGTAATACTTCTTAGTAAGCTTATAATAATTGCCTGAACGAATATTGTTATACTCAGAAAGACTATTATATATTCCATAATTAGCTGATGTCGTATTATTAAACAATGATGCGACCATACTATTCTTAGTAAAGAATCCTGACATATTACCACTCCTTTGCCATAAAAACAACTTCCATGTTAAAAATCCGTACAAAAACCTTATCTTACACTTTAAATATACCATAAGATGTGCCCATTGTAAAGTAAGATTATTGGAACCTTTGATTAGTAAAGTAGTGCAAATACTTTCTTTGCAATAGCAATTACCAGTATTGTTTACGCATTATTAAATTCAATGTAGACTTTCTTTAGAAAGGAAGGTGTCCTTATGCAAAACGATTTTTCCGAAGAATACAAAAGAATAGGATTAAATATTGCCCTCTATCGCAAGCTTAGAGGTTTAACCCAGATGCAATTAGCTGACAGAGTCAATATAAGCCGAACCCACATCAGCAATATAGAGGCACCTAACATGAACACATCCATTTCTCTGGACCTTATTTTCAACATTTCCAAGGAATTGGATGTTCCTGCATACAAATTTTTCATTACTGATTTATAAACTCAACTATAGCATTTACTGTTATATTCCACTGTTCTTCGTGTGAGATGGTAGCATTGCCATCTCCTTTTTGTTGCCCATAATCACCAAACCCTGCATGATTTCCACCATCAATAACCACCTCCGTAAAACCCGTCGGAAGATTACTTGTGTATACTCTGTAATTCTCTGTATTAAGCACCTTATCATTACTTCCGTATACGGACAGTACTCTCATATTCTCATAGTCCAGTATTTTGGTTGAGTAGGCTCCAAGTAAAATGACGCCATCAAAATCGTTATGATTCTTTGAAGCATGGGCAGATGCCATAGCACCACCGAGAGAATGCCCGCCTATATACCAGTTCTCATAATCATAATTTTCAAGTATTTTGCCTGCCTTGTTCATCCCAAACACTGCAAGTCTGAATGGCATTTTAACTAAAAAACAGTCCACGCCTTTTTCTGCAAGCATATGCATAATAGGCGCATACGCCGTATGTTCAACTTTTCCACCAGGATAAAACACAAAAGCCGACTCATCACCCGGGCCATCAAAAAAATACCCTGTTTTCACTGCTTCTACCTTAACTGTTGAAGAATCTTCAAGATATTCCTCAGCCTTAGCCGTTGCATGGCTATATATATTAACATATATCAAAAAAGCAGTAATGCATAAAGCAAAAAACACCCCTATCCCTATCAATATTTTCTTTTTCATAATCATCCTACCTCCACATTAATTTAATACAAAAAGCACTGACTGTTAATCAGTGCTTCCACAATCGGGGTGACGCGATTCGAACGCGCGACCTCTTAGTCCCGAACCAAGCGCTCTACCAAGCTGAGCCACACCCCGCAAAACCTATTCGGTTGCTTTTATGAAATTATCATAAATATCAGGTCTCTCTCTTTTAAGATTCATAGGTTTAAAAGTCTTAGCATCCACAAAACAATGTGAGCTTTCACCTGTTACCCTGATTACACCTGTCTGTTCATCTATTACTTCATAAGCAAGTTCAATTACTATTCCGTTAAACTTCTGAATATGTGTCTTCACAATAACAATATCATCAAAAGTGGCCGGTGAACGATACTTGCATGACACCGACACTACCGGCACCTGAACGCCTTCATCTTCCATAGCCTTATAAGAGATTCCTATATCTCTCATAAACTCTACTCTGGCCTCTTCAAACCATCTAATGTAATTAGAATGATGAACAACACCCATCTTGTCTGTCTCGTAATATTTAACTTGTCTTCTAAGTTCTTCCATCGTCTATTCTACCTGCCTTTTTGAAAAAACGCAACCACAAAAACTCTGTCTGTACAAATCATACTCCTTCGACAGTTCTATGGATTGCTTATATCCGTTCCTTTTCTTAAAATCCGAAGGAAGGTGTGCAATTCCATACTCAATTCCCACACGTTCTCCGATTTCATTAAGTACATCCGATTTCTTAAGAGGACTTATAGATAATGTGGTTGTGAAATAATCATATCCACCCTTCTTGGCATATTCCGCTGCTTCTCTGAGGCGCATCTCATAACAGATATGGCACCTTCTGCCCCCTTCCGGCTCCTCTTCATAGCCCTTTACCGCATCATAAAATTCTCTCGGCTCATATCGCCCTTCAACGAATTCTACCTTATTCTTAAACGGCATACTTTCTATAAGACGCTTCTGTTCGGCTACACGCTTCATATATTCCGATTCCGGAGAAATGTTAGGATTAAAATACAACAGGGTTATTTTAAAATATTCTGACAGATATTTCAAGACATAACTGCTGCAGGGCGCACAACAACTGTGTAAAAGGAGACTTGGACACCGTCCCTCCTCTTCTGCTATACTTATTATTTTGTCCAGTTCTAACTGATAGTTACGTCTGTTCATATCTCAAAAACCCATTAAACTTGTTTACAAATTATTAATTTTTTCATCATAGTTTATCTACAAATCAATACTATACTTAAATTAACTTAATAAGTAAAGGGTTTTTAGAAATTCTTTTTCTTTTTTCATAAGCCTGGCGGGATACAGTTCCTGCCAGGTCCTCCTTTTTTTATTAGGAAAATTGGTATATAATATCATATAAATACATTATCGGAGGTTAATATGAGTACTACAATTCCAACCCGTGCCGAGGTCCCTGTAGAAGATACCTGGGCAACCGAAGATTTATACCCTAATGATGAGGCATTTCTTGCAGAACTCGAGGAATTTAAGAGCAAAATATCCGTGCTTTCTGAATACAGAGGCGTAATTGCAACTGACAGTACCAAGCTGTATGAATACTTTACTTTGAAGAATGAACTGATACCATTAGGCGACAGGCTCATTCACTATGCCATGCTTAAGAATGATGAGGATACAACTAATTCAACCTATCAGAATTTCAAATCAAAGGTTAATGACGCCTACGTTCTTATGCAGAGTTTAACCGCATTTGAGGTACCTAACCTTATGTCAATTGCCCCTGATACATTAGAGACTTTTTATAAAGAGGTTCCTTCTCTTGAATTTTACCGCAAGGCAATAGACGAAGCTTTAAGGTTATCCGAGCACACCCTTGACGAAGAAGGTGAACAACTTCTTGCAATGGTAGGAGAAATGGCTGACAGTTCTCACAACACATTTACACTTTTGTCCAATGCGGATATTAATTTCGAAGCCTTTACTATAGATAATGAGAAATACTCTCTTACGCAGGCATCCCTTATCCCACTTATGCAGAATAAGGACCGCCGTGTTCGTAAGGCTGCTTTTGAATCTTATTACAGAACCTACCACTCGTTCAAAAATACTTTTGCATCAACACTTCAGGGACATATGAAGATGCTTTCCTTCTATGCTAATGCACAAAAATACAATTCAACTTTGGAAGCATCACTTATGGACAACAACGTGGACTGCACAGTATACCATAATCTGATAAAAACGGTGCGGAACAATCTGCACCATATGCACGATTATGTCAGACTTAGAAAGAAGGCTTTAGGTCTGGAAGAAATCCATATGTATGATATCTATGCTCCATTAACAGCAGCATCAGACAGAAAAATACCATATAAGGAAGCAGTAGATGACTTACTGAAGGCTATGAGCGTATATGGAGATGAATATGTATCAATTCTCAAGGAGGGTTTTAGTAACCGATGGATTGATGTATATGAAAATGTAGGAAAAAGAAGTGGTGCATATTCCGCAGGTTCTTACGTGCATCCGTATGTATTGCTTAACTACAAAAACAATCTTGACAGTGAATTTACACTTGCACACGAGATGGGACATGCCTTACACTCATATTTTTCCAATACAACGCAGGCACCTATTTATTCACAATACGTTATTTTCGTTGCTGAGGTTGCCTCAACCTGTAACGAAGCACTGCTTATGCAATATCTTCTCAAAAAGACAACGGATTCCAAAGAACGTGCAGCCTTAATCAACTATTTTCTTGAGCAATTCAAGGGAACATTATACAGACAGACAATGTTTGCAGAATTTGAATTAAGAATTAATGAGCTTGTGGCTGAGGGTGAAACACTGACAGCCGAGCTTTTATGTGACGAATATCTGAAGCTTAACAAAGATTATTTCGGACCTGATATGGTTGTAGATAATGAAATAGCACTCGAATGGGCAAGAATACCACATTTTTACTACAATTATTATGTATACCAATATGCAACCGGTTTCAGTGCCGCAATTGCCCTCTCAACCAAGATTCTTAATGAAGGTCAGCCGGCAGTTGATGCATACCTTAACTTCCTACGCTCCGGTTGCCTCAAAGATCCTGTATCACTTCTAAAGGATGCAGGGGTTGATATGGCAAGCCCTAAGCCCGTTGAAACTGCCCTTGAATTATTCGCTTCACTGATACGTGAAATGGAAGAGTTATTATAATCTTGTACCAATAAATACGATTATTACAAGTATAATAATGGTACGGACAAGCAATGAAATTATTAATTTGGTCTTATCACTCATAAATCACCTTTTCTTTCACACATTAATGCAACAGGGTATTTCCTATAGAATATAAAATGCATGGAACCATGACTTATGATTCCATGCATATTATTTTGTAAAAACTACTCTACCTTGAATACGCTTACGCTTTCTTCAAGAAGATCTGCAAGCTCGTTAAGCTTATTGGCAGATGTAGCAAGTTCATTCATCATAGCTGTCAATTCTTCGATTGAAGCCATTGTCTCCTGTGTACTTGCTGCATTCTCTTCAGATACTGCTGAAAGATTATCGATGATATCAACAACCTTACCTCTTCTGTCATCAAGTTCAGCACTTCTGCTGCTGATTCCTGTAATCTCAACAACAGACTTCTGAACACCCTCTCTAACAGTTCCAAAGATATTCTTAGTCTCATGAATCTTAGCTTCCTGTTCAGCAACAGCACTTCTAACACCCTTCATGATGTTAACTGTCTTATCTGATTCAACCATAAGCTCATCGATAATAGTCTGAATCTTAACAGCCGACTGATTAGACTGGTCAGCAAGCTTCTGAATCTCAGATGCAACAACTGCAAATCCACGTCCTACCTCTCCTGCTCTTGCCGCCTCAATTGAAGCATTAAGTGAAAGAAGGTTAGTCTGCTCAGCAATAGATGTAATAATCTCAACTGCCTGTGCGATTTCCTTAGCAGACTCATTAGTAGCTGCTGTCTGGTTCTCAATCTGATCAACCGCTTCAGTTGTCTTAGATGTTGTAAGTACAAGGTCTGCCATAATGTTCTGAGCATTGTTCTCAGCATTACCCATTTCTGCAGATGTAGATGAAAGAACTCCAACTTCACCAACAACATCCTGAATGAGATGTCCGATGCTTTCAATCTGTTCTGCCGCTGTCTGTGTCTCATCAGCCTGTGATGATGCACCAATTGCAATTTCTTCAACAGCATGGCTGATATCTTCTACAGTTCTGCTTGACTGATTTGACATCTGGTCAACATTCTCTGATGCTTTCTTAACAACTGCAACAGAGCTCTTAATATCTCCAACTACCTTTAAGAAGCTGTCACGTAAGTGCTGTGTTGCCTTAGCAATGCTTCCGATTTCATCGGTTCTCTTAAGATCCCTTTCATCGAATTCAACAGTAAGATCACCGGTAGCCATGATTCCAAGACCCTTATCAATACGCTTCATAGTCTTAGACATCTTGCTTACGATAATATTTACAAGTACAAATCCTACAACGAAAATTACTGAAAGAAGGATAGCTGAATTTCTTGTCTTCTCAAGAGTTCTTGCCTTATCATGTGTAGTCTCAACACCAACATAAATCATACCGACAATCTCTGTCTCTTCTTCATCAGCATATAATGGAAGATAGCTTACATAGAAATCCTTACGGTTATGTCTCTCTTCACCATAATATGGTTCACCTGCAAGTACCTGTTCACTTATATATGTCTCTGCCTTATTACCGGTCGCTCTTCTTCCGTTAACGTCCATAATGGATGTTATCTTAATCTCATCTCCGTAGTAAACGGCTGATTCAATTCCTGTCTCATCTCTCATAGTATCAAGAACGAGGAATTTACCTGTAAGTCTTGTCTCACCCTTCCAGAATACACCAAAGTCATCGACTCTGTATTCACCTTCATATGAATACACATATGTACTCTTGATAGCTGAAGCAGCGGTATCAAGTGTAGTATGTCTGTCTTCACTAATAGTCTTCTTAATGAAGTAGTTAGAAACAATAAGTGAAAGTACATACATAAAAATAAGTGGGATAATAGCTGACAAGATAACTCTAAGTTTAAATGAAGCTCCTTTATGCTTCTTCCTAGCTTTCTTGGTTGCTTTCTTGGCCGCCTTCTTAGCCTTCTTAGCTGCTTTGCCGGTAAGAACCTCTGTCTCACCATTCTCTTCTGTCACGTCCTCAGATACTTCGTCCACACCCTCAGACCATTCTTCAGTTGCAGCATATTCTTCTGATATATAATCACTGCCTGCTCCGGTTTCCATATATGTCTCGCCCATGTAATTCTCATCAAAAGCCGGGGCACTTACATATTCATCGCCATATGTATCAGGTATTGCATCTTCCATCACGTCCTCAGTCACAATACCCATATCTTCTGCCATTAGTCCGATGTCCTGTATATCTTCTGACAAATCCATAAGTTCGATATTCTCATCGTTCTTGGATTTCTTAGACTTCTTAGGTTTCTTCTCTTTCTTAGGCTTAGGTTCCTTAACCTTCTTCTCCTTAGGCTCCTTAACCTTCTTCTCCTTAGGTTCCTTAGCCTTCTTCTCCTTCTTAGATTTCTTACCCTTCTTATCTGCCTCTTCCTCCGGTAATACGGTCTCCTCTTCCGACATCACGTCCTCTGTGCTGTTCAGAGTCTCATCCGTATATTCAGAGTCTAACATTAACTCGTTATCATTATCCATCATATACCTTCTCCTTCAGTACATATTTAGTCTAATGTAATAGTACTATAAAAATTTGGTTTTGGCAATAGAAGTCTTTATACTTTCTTATGATTATTTTGTGTTTTTTCCTTGCCAAGACGTACTCTAAACACCCTTCTTTTCAACATATTCCAATTAAAAGGTATTAAAGGGTATATATAGCTCTTTCCTGACAGCGTTGTATTAAAACATATAGATAGAACAAACAGTACTAGACCACCTACAAATCCCCACAGATTGAAGTACCAGGTTAACACCAATAGTATCATTCTGAAAAACTTTATTGCATACCCCATTTCATAGCTTGCCTGAGTGTATGTCCCTATTGAAACAAAAGCCATGTACAGCATACAGTCAGAATCAAACCATCCCGAGCTTACCGCATATTCTCCCACAACTATACCTGCCACCACACTTAGAGGAGTGGATAACAGTGTAGGTGTATTAACTGCCGCCAGTCTAAGACCGTCAATGGCAAATTCCAGTATAAGAAGCTGCAATAATATAGGCACTGTGGACTGACTTTCTTCTATCAGCACAAATTCAAGCCACCCCGGTACCCATTCAGGATTATTAAGAAGCAGTACCCATACCGGTGTAAATATTAAGGACAAAATTGTAATCATATATCTGGTAAGCTTGATGTAAGTTCCGGTAACCGGAGGAAAATAATAGTCATCTGCTTCCTCAGACACGTCAAAAATACTTGTAGGCACCACTAACACTGCGGGGGAATTATCAACCAAAAGAACTATGCTGCCATCAAATACTGCTGCTGCCGCAGTATCCGGTCTTTCTGTATACTTAAATTTCGGAAAAGGACTGATAATCGGGCCGGACAAAATAGTCTCCGCAAGACTCTCAATATTCATTGTAAGTGCATCAACCTTAATATTCTCGATTTTCTTTTTTATCTTTTCAACTAATTTTTCATCTGCCAGACCCCTGATATATGCAATTCCTATATCCGTTTTGGACATAGTTCCCGCAGTCAGCGCCTCAACGCAAAAATCAGGTGTTCTTATCCTTCTTCTCATAAGTGCAACATTGGCTACAATAGTTTCAACAAAACCATCTCTAGACCCTCTTAGAACTCTGTTTTTCCATGGTTCTGATACGCTTCTTGCAGGATAGGTTCTGCAATCAATGGAAAAACCCGTAGCATACCCGTCCACATACATAATTACAATTCCACACATAAGGTCATCCACAGATTTTTCGACGGTATCTCTCGGGGTGACTTCGATATATGGAATAAGTGAAGAAAATCCCTCCGCTGATTTCGGCATATCGGAAGGCTGAATAGCTAAAAAGGATTCCAGTAATTTTTCCATTATTTCATCTTTGGTAAAACCATCTATCATAAAAAATTCCGCAGCCCTGCCACCAACATTTATTTTTTTGTTTACTATATCAAAATTCCTTTCCGGCCCAATAATTCGTGCAAGAGCCGCTGCATTTTCCGATGAACTTTCGCTTAACTTAACCATAAAAAATCTCCCGGACACTATTTTTACAAATATAATGTCCGGAAGACCGTTTAATTATTCATTATTTAATTGCCCGCGCTCTCGTATTTAGACACTCCGTATTTGAAAAACGAATATGCCACAATCCAGAACACCGCTGCAATGGCACATTCAATTCCCACTGTCATCCACGGACTCTTGTCCAGCAGAAAATAACTTGCAGGAATATATGCAACAAATGCAAATGGTATAACCATTGTAAGTATGAACCTTACAGGTTTTGAATATATCTCAGTAGGATATTTTGCAAAATCAGCCATTTCATATGCTACCTGTAAAAACGGTCCGCTCATTTTAACCCAGAATGAAATACTGGCAAAAAACAACTTGATTGAGGAATATATTATTGCACCTGCAATTATTGAAACTATAAACAGAACCACATGCAGTGCATCCACAATAACAATTCCTTTAGCAAGTGACATTACAACAAGTATGGTTCCTACCAAAAGCTCGCCAATTGCATCTGGCTGAAGTTTTTCACAGATAACCTGAAAAAATACATTCATCGGTCTTAACATATATCTGTCAAAATCTCCGGTTATAACCATTCTCCACGCAATCATCCATATATTATCCGTCAAAAGATGGTCAAGTCCTCTTGGTATCTGGGCAAAACCATATATAAAAATAAGCTGGTCAAGCGTCCATCCGTTAAGTGACGGAATCTGTTCGAATATAAGATATAAAAAGGCAATCCCAAGTGCCTGCGTTAAAAAGAATCCGAACAACCCCATCAAAAAGTCTACTTTTGACTGAATGATTGATTTAAAAAACTGTGCTATAAATACTTTGTAGAGGCGACAATATCTTTTTATTTTACTCATAATATCAACCTCCAAGAACAACAAGTCTCTTAGTTACTCTCTTCCATATGTAACTGCCCAAGAGATACAGAATAACTACCCATAACATCTGTTTTAATAATGCAAATAGCAAATCATTCCCTGTGAATTTGCCAAGATATATCATAACCGGCGTATAAAGCATTGACGAAAATGGCATAAACTCAAATATCTTCTGCACTATCTCAGGAAAGAATGACAATGGTATGAGTTGTCCTGTAAGGAAAGATATCATTGCTGCTTTTACCATTTTCAGACCAAATATATATGTTGTAAAAAATGCAATCATAGCAAAACAAAACTCAAACAACATATATATTATAAGGCTCATTATTGCACTGCACAGATACATCAAAAGATTAACCACACCCGTAAACGCAATATTAAGTGCCACCGCCCTGTATATCTCTACGCCAATCCATACAAAAATTCCCGGCATAATAAATCTGTACACTGAATATCCAAATCCCATAAACATCTGGCTCAATCTGTAATCAATAGGCTTGATTAACTGCATTGCCACATTTCCTTTAACTACATCCTCGCTTATTTCATTGGAAATTCTAATCATTACCATATTAGACGTAACATAGGTCATGAATACATATATAACCATTTCTCCGGAGCTTAAGCCTCCAAGTGTAGATGCCCCTGAGCTTCCGTATATCGCCTTCCACAAATAATAATTTATAAAAGAGCTAAAGAGGCTGCACAACATGAACAGATAAAATGCGCCCTTGTATGCAAGATTGGATTTGATTTCATTGGCCGCAAAAGGAAGATATGTTCTAAAAAATTTCTTCACTCCTATCACGCCCCTTTTTCTTCCGATGTGTCAAGATTATGTGTGTAAATTTCTTTTACGATTTCTGACAGTTCTGTATCCTTAATCTCTACATCCTTAACCTCTGCAACAGACATTGCTGAAGAAATAACATCTGAAATCTGAACTTCATCCCTGTTAAAAGTAAATATGATAATATTCTGCTCGTTATCGTAATCAACATCAACTTTAGGAAGCTTCTCCGACCAGTCCGTTGATTTACATATTGTAAGATTACCTACCTCCATCAGAACCTTACGCTTTTTACCGTATTTTTCCTTAAGTTCCTTAAGTCCGCCATCGTATATCTTGTGACCTTCATCAATTACGATAATACGACTGCAAAGTTCCTCAATATCCCCAATATCATGGGTTGTGAGTATTACTGTTGTCTTATATTTTTCATTAATCTCTTTAATCGCTGCACGAATCTTATCTTTAACAACAAGATCCAAGCCAATTGTCGGCTCATCAAGATAGAGAACTTTAGGATTATGTAATAATGACGCCCCAAGGTCCGCTCTCATTCGCTGACCTAAAGACAATGTTCTTACAGACTGGGTAAAAAATTCCTCCAATCCCAAAACATTATTAAGAAATTCCATTCTCTTCTCATAATCTTCGTCCGACACGTTATATATTTCCTTTAAAATTGTAAAGGATTCAGATAATGGTAAATCCCACCACAGCTGCGTTCTCTGACCGAACACAACACCAATGTTCATTGCATTCTCAGTACGGTTTTTACTAGGGTCAATGCCATTAACAATGCATTGCCCTTTAGTAGGCTTGAGAATACCTGTCATCATCTTAATTGTAGTTGATTTGCCGGCACCGTTACTGCCGATATATCCTACAATTTCACCCTCTCTGATGTCAAAAGAAATATCATCTACTGCTGTTTTACTAACCTTTTCACGAGAGAAAAGGCCTTTAATAGCTCCTTTGAGTCCGGGATACTTCTTAGCCGACACGAACTCCTTGGAGATATTTTTAACTGATATCATCTTCCTGTTCTCCTTCTATCCCTATTTTTGTTCTATGCATATTAACACATAAATTATTAAATGTACATTAAATCTTATTCTCCCTTCGAAATTCTTTTAATTTCTTCGTCTTTGTTCCACAACAGGCTAAACCTGGCTTCAGTTCCGGCCTGCAACCTTAAGATATTTTCTCTGTGTCTGTAGAAAATAGCTCCTGTAGCTATAAGTAATATTGCTGATCCAAGTATTACTTTCGTTACAATTGCGTATACCACCGGAAAAATAATTGATGCACTTAAAGGCACCACAAAAATATAATCCACAATAAGAACAAGAATCACTTCTATTGCCAACATAATGAAAAATATTTTCCTGTCAAACTTCAGTATCATTCCACCGATACACGCAAGCCCTTTTCCTCCCTTAAATTTCATATAGAATGGAAATATATGTCCCAGTATGCACGCAACTCCTGACAACGTAAATGCATACTCAAAGCCCGGAAACAGATATTCTGCCAATCCTATAGCAACACAGGTCTTAGCCATATCAAATACCGCACACATTACTCCAGCCGCTTTCCCCAGTACAATAAGTGCGTTAGATGCGCCTGCATTGCCCGAACCCTTCTTTCTTATATCAAAGCCCTTCATCTTAGAGATGAAATAAGCCGGATTCAGTGTACCTATTAAATATCCGATTAAAATACATACAACAATCTTCATAACATTTCAACCTCCACATAAATTCCTATAAAGCGAAAAACACATCGGAAATAAACATCCCGATGTGTTCCTATTCATATAACAGGGGCAGTAGGATTCGAACCCACGACCTGCGGTTTTGGAGACCGATATTCTACCAGCTGAACTATACCCCTATATAAAGTGGCGACTCATTTCTGAACGCCACTTGTTAGTTATATCATATAGTTATAAGAATTGCAAGCAGAATTTTCAAAAATTATTCCCAAGAATTATTCATTGCAACTCTTACATTTTCAATAACATCTCTCTGGAATGCAATTTCCTGTTCCATACCTCTTGATACTTCATTAGCTCCATATGCAGCTGAAAGTACTGTATTAAGCATTTCCTGAACCTGCGCAGCCTTCTCACTCTGCTGTAATGAATGCTGATATAACTGCTGCATTGTTGCAATTGTTGCATCAACAAATGTCTTAACCTTGTCTACAGTATCTGAAATATCCTTAGATGACTTAGTTGACTGTGCTGCAAGTCCTCCGACTTCCTTGGCAACGACTGCAAATCCACGTCCTGCCTCTCCTGCTCTTGCTGCTTCAATTGATGCATTAAGAGAAAGAATATTAGTCTTTCCTGCAATCTTTCCTACAGCTCCCGCAAACTGCTGAATCTGATTAGATAATTCTTCAAGTTCTCTAATATTAGCAGCTGATGCCTCAATAAGACCGTTCAGCTCATTAATATTATTAACAATATCTTCGATATTGCCAATACCTTCTCTGAGTACGTTAAGTGATGTGTCCGATGCATTAATAACATCAAATGCGTGCTTCTCCACTCTTAACTGAGATGCATCCAAATCATCAATACTTCTTAAAATTTCTTCTGTTACCATTATGTAATCCTCCATTACAACCCGCATATTTCAGATACTGAACTAATCGCGGTTATTTTAATTCTGTCTTCCTTACCAATTG
This sequence comes from Butyrivibrio sp., assembly GCA_045542375.1. Taxonomy (GTDB): domain Bacteria; phylum Bacillota; class Clostridia; order Lachnospirales; family Lachnospiraceae; genus Eshraghiella. Next base: position 10,677 of record JAZQKW010000057.1, on the reverse strand, counting down.
CCTTAAGGCAGGCTTTAGGAAGTATACATTCTTCGAAGCCAAGTTTGACGGCTTCAGCAACTCTCTGCTTCGCCTGACTCACAGCTCTCACTTCTCCTGTCAGACCAACTTCACCAAAACATATGGTGTTATCATTAATCGGACGATTCCTGAAACTTGAAATTATTGCCATAACAATTCCAAGATCAAGTGCCGGTTCATTAACCTTAAGTCCACCGGCTATATTAAGATAAGCATCACAGCCCGAGAGCTGCATTCCTGCTTTCTTCTCTAGTACTGCCATCAACAGGTTCATTCTGTTATAATCCGTTCCTGCTGCGGTTCTTCTCGGCATACCGAAATTAGTATGGCTTATTAGTGCCTGTATCTCAACAAGAATAGGTCTTGTTCCTTCCATCAGACATGCTACCACCGACCCAGCTTCTCCCTTAGGTCTTCCGCTTAACATATACTCTGACGGATTAAGCACTTCCTTAAGTCCTTCTTCACACATTTCAAAAACGCCTATTTCATTGGTAGCTCCAAAACGATTCTTAACGGCTCTTATAATTCTGTAGGCTTCACTTCTCTCGCCTTCAAAATACAGCACCGTGTCAACCATATGCTCCAAAATTCTCGGTCCTGCTACCACACCTTCCTTAGTCACATGACCTACAATAAAAATTGTTATACCCATCCCCTTTGCAATCTGCATAAGCACATTAGTGGATTCTCTTACCTGACCCACGCTTCCCGGTGCCGATTCATTAGATTCACAATACATTGTCTGAATAGAATCTATAATAACCATATCCGGTCTGAACTCTCTGATCGAATCCTCAATCTTGGTAAGATTGGTCTCACATAGAAGATAAAACTCCTGTGGCATATCGCCAATGCGGTCTGCTCTCATTCTTATCTGTCTTAGTGATTCTTCACCGGATATATACAGAACCTTCCTATGCTCAGCTACCTTCTTACATACCTGAAGAAGTATTGTTGACTTGCCTATTCCGGGGTCTCCACCTACAAGTATCATGGAACCCTTTACAATTCCGCCTCCAAGTACTCTGTCAAGTTCTCCAAATCCTGAACCATATCGTTCTTCATCTGACATATCAATTTCTGAAATTCTTACCGGTACGTCTCCCGATACAGTTCTAGAGGTTAACCCCTTAGACGGCTTAGCTACAGGTGCTTCCACAAATGTATTCCACTGAAGACATGAAGGACACTGCCCCATCCACTTCATGGATTCATTTCCGCATTCCTTGCAAAAGAACATGTTAGATTTGCTCTTAGCCATATATCACTCCGATTTACATCTTAACAATCTTAACATTCACTGCGTTGCTTCCTAATTCAACGCTGAAAATAAGCTTGCCACTGATATTAGTCTTAATATTTCCAATGGTCACACCATCAATGTAAACCTTATATTCAGATGATGGTTCAAGTTCAAGTGTAATCTGGGAATCCTTAGTACCTTCTATCTTCATCTCAACCTTATCATCTGCAATCCCAAGGTTGTGAACTGTAGTTCCAGGAACTGACTCATACACGAACATTCCATTACGCTCAAGCTTGGTAATCTCATTAAATGTCTTGACTTTATAAATATCTCCGTTATATTCTACGTTATCCTTCTTAGTCTTGACATTCAAAAGATAATTCCCGAAGCTTATTGTGCCGTCATCCTCAATGTTAATTAATTCGTCTACAACAGACATTATCTTTCCTCCTATGAATAATATTTTCTGACATTAATCTATTGTTCTCATTATAATACATTTTGTTCTGATTTTCCACACTATTTTACAGAAAATATAAGTTTTTCTGTATCGTCTTTTCTTGTTACCATAACATGGTCACCGGTGCGGATTTTGCCCTCAAGAATCTCCTCTGCAAGCACATCCTCAATCTCAGTCTGGATTGCTCTCTTTAATGGTCTTGCACCATATTTTTCATCATATCCTGCATCAACAATGTATTTCTTAGCTTCATCATCTAACTCAATGCTAATGTTAAGCTGTTCTCTGATTCTGTCATTAATTGACCTTAACATTATGTCAACTATTGCACCTATATCATCCTTGTTAAGCATTCTGAACACAATCATATCGTCAATACGATTTAAGAATTCCGGACGGAATATTTTCTTAACCTCGTCCATTACTCTTGTCTTCATTCTTGTGTGATTCTGTTCCTCATCTGATACTGCATTAAATCCCAGATTCTTAGGTGAAACAATATTCTCGGCTCCTGCATTACTGGTCATAATAATAATTGTATTCTTAAAATCTACTTTTCTTCCTGTAGAATCTGTAATTATTCCATCATCAAGTACCTGCAGTAATACGTTAAACACATCCGGATGAGCTTTTTCAATCTCGTCAAACAGAACAACCGAATATGGATTACGCCTTACTTTTTCACTTAGCTGACCACCTTCGTTATATCCTACATATCCCGGAGGAGAACCTATCATCTTCGATACACTGTGAGACTCCATATACTCGGACATATCAACTCTTATAAGTGCATTTTCTGTTCCAAACATAGCCTCTGCCAGTGCCTTTGAAAGTTCAGTTTTACCAACACCTGTTGGTCCAAGGAACAGGAATGAACCTGTTGGACGCTTAGGATCCTTAAGTCCTACTCTGCCTCGTCTGATTGCCTTGGAAATAGCTACAACTGCCTCATCCTGAGATACAACTCTCTCATGAAGAGTCTCCTCTAACTTCATAAGCTGTTCTGATTCTCCCATAGTGAGCCTCTTAACAGGAATTTTGGTCCAGTCAGCCACAACGGATGCAATCTCATCCTCGTCCACAATTAGATTGCTGCTTTCCTTGGTTTTCTGCCATTTAGCGTTAAGCTTTTCAAGCTTTTCCTTCTTCTTAATCTGTTTTTTCTTAATCTCTCCTGCCTTCTCATAGGCTTCTGCTTTAATGGCATTTTCCTTTTCTTTGCTTAATTTCTCTATTTCCTCTTCAATCTTAACAATTTCTTCAGGCTTCACATAGGTTCCAAGCCTTGCTTTTGAAGATGCTTCATCAATCAAATCAATTGCTTTATCAGGCAAAAATCTGTCATTAATATATCTTATGGACAATTTCACCGCAGCCTCTATAGCCTGGTCTGTGATAGTTACACCGTGATGACTTTCATAAGGCTTTCTAAGTCCCTTTAATATTGCAACTGCTTCTTCCCTAGTTGGTTCTTTCACCTCAACCGGCTGAAAACGTCTCTCCAGTGCTGCATCCTTTTCAATGTGCTTACGATACTCGTCTACGGTAGTTGCGCCGATTATCTGAACCTCTCCTCTTGCAAGAGATGGTTTCAAAATATTGGATGCATCAATTGCACCCTCTGCACCTCCTGCGCCAATTATAGTATGAAGCTCGTCAATAAATAAAATCACGTCTCCAGATGTCTTAACCTCTGCGATTATCTTCTTAATTCGTTCTTCAAATTCTCCACGATATTTTGATCCAGCTACCATCCCTGCCAGATCAAGGGTAAGTAATCTTTTATTCTTAATTGTGTCCGGTACATTACCCTCTGCAATCTTAATTGCAAGACCTTCAACCACCGCTGTCTTACCAACGCCCGGCTCACCAATCAGACATGGGTTATTCTTGGTTCTTCTGCTGCTTATCTGTATAAGACGCTGAATCTCTGCTTCTCTTCCTATAACAGGGTCAAGCTTTCCTGTTGCTGCCATCTCTGTCAAATCCCTGCTGTACTGTTCAAGTGTGGCGGTCTTGGACTTCTTCTTCTTGGAGCCTTGTCCCGTAATCTCATCCTTATGAGCATTTCCATCCTCACCCATGGCATTAAGGATGTCCACATACAGTTTCTGAATCTTGCATCCAAGTATTGAAATAAGTCTTGTAGCTACACAATCCACTTCCTTAAGCATACCTATAAGTATATGCTCTGTTCCAATAAGGTCACTACCAAAACGCTTTGCCTCACGTCTGGCATTCTCCAGTATTCTCATTGCTCTCGGTGTATATGTTCCCTTTTCCTTAACAGGATATGTGCTCTTAATAAGGTCACTTATGGACTCTAATATTTTCTCCTCTTCAACTCCGTTGTCCATAAGTACAACACTTGCCACGCAATCCTCTACTCTTAAAAGTCCAAGCAAAATATGCTCTGAGCCTATATTATTGTGTTGTAATTCAAATGCTGCCTCAGCCGCATATTGTAAAGCAAGTTCTGCTTTTTCGGTAAATCCACTCTGCATTATATATTTCCTCCATCATACAATTTCAGGGGAATTATCCCTGATATATGTTGCCCTTTCTATCTCTGTTTCCTCAGACGAAAGTGTTCTGCCTGCCCTTTTTGCAATAACAGACGGCATTATCTCCATTATCATTTTGATAGTATTATATTCTGTACCGTCCCTAAATTTCAGAATTCCAAGTGCCATGCCCTGCTTAAGTACAGATATAAGCATTAAAGCATCCTTAAAAGATAGTCTGCGGGCATATTTCATTACTCCATATGACTTATACACTTCATCTTCCATCTGAATTCTGTTCGTAGAATAAAAAGCCTCTCTCTGCTCTCTTTCCTGATTAATCAGACGGTATACCATATCATCAAGGTCCTTGATTATCTCTTTCTCACTAAGACCTATACTTCTCTGGGTTGATATTCTGTAAAAAGCTCCGCCCTGTCCATTTCCTTCTGTAAATACAGGCTTGAACTTCATTCCAAACCGTCCAAGCTCAGTACTTATATGACTAAGCTTTCTTGCATCCCTTAGCGACGGCAGATGAAGAATATAACTGGCTCTTAGCCCGGTTCCAATGTTGGTCGGATATGTTGTTTTATATCCATATTTCTCATCGAATGCATAGTCAAACCTGCCATCAAGATAGTCATCAATCTCATTCGCCACGTTATAGCATTCCGCCATATTCATTCCGCTTCTTATTACCTGGATTCTTACATGGTCCTCTGCATTAAGAAGAATAGAAACTGACTCATCCTCTGATATTATTGCCGCTCCATCATCTCTTCCTGCAAGATAGTCATTAATTAACATCTTCTCTTTAAGGGACTGCTTGTCAATACTATCACAGTTGCCTGTGTAAAAATAATTATATCCTTTCGGATATTCTGACCTGAACCCTTTAGTCACGGCCTGAATCATCTGGTCTGAAACATCCTTTCCAAGAGTTCCTGAGTATACATAATCATTAAAATTTCTGGCAAGTCTGATTCTGCTTGCAACAACTACATCATCATTCTTCCCTGATATATCATACCATTTATTCATGTACCTTACCCCCATCTTCCTTAAGGGCATTAATCTCGTCCCTTAATCTGGCTGCTTCTTCAAAATCTTCCATAAGAACAGCCTCCTTAAGCTTCTTCTTAAGAATATTAATTCTGTCCTCCGCAGTAATATTCTCTTCCGTTATCTCCATCCTGTCATACTTCATCTGCTTAGGCTTCTTACCAACATGGGTATCACTGCCGTGTATCTTCTTAATCTTATCAGATATTAACAGCCCAAACACATCATAGCAGTCACGACATCCAAATCTGGACTGCTTTACAAAATCACCATATGTCATTCCGCAGCACGGACAGGTTATCTCATATGCCGGATCCTCCTGTTCCTCATCATTGCCTACCGCTCCGCCAAAAACCCAGGACAAAAGCTTGGATATCTCATTGTCCTCCGGTAAAATCCTGCCATATCCCGAACCTTCCGTAACCTCTCTGGCGCACTTGGTACACAGATGATATTCCGTCTTATCTCCGCCAATTACTTTCGTATAATGAATGGTTGCGGGATTAGTATTACATTTTTCACACAACATAAATTATGCCTCCGTTCTATCAGTTTATGCCGAAATCACCAATTATCTCGTCTACGAGAGCATGGATTTCCGTAGGCGATACATTTCTGCACATTGCCTTGGCAATTACATAACGAAGCTCTGCTGACAATTCAGCCATAGCTTCCAATCTGTCCACATCAAGGGCAATAATCGCTCCCCTTCTTCTATCTAACTTAATATATCCTTCCTGCCTTAAAATAGTATATGCCTTATTAACCGTATGCATATTAATTCCTATCTCATCAGCAAGCTGTCTTACAGATGGAAGCGAATCACCTTCTCGTATCTCATCACTGGCAATACTCATAATAATCTGCCTGCACAGCTGAGAATAGAGCGCTTCTTCACTATTAAAATCAATTCTGAAAACCATACTTACACCTTCTCGTTTTGTTATACATATACTATAACAAATAGACGCAGGAAAATCAATTATTTTATCCTGCGTCCATGTGTTTATTTATCCTTATCTTTATTAACGTAAAGCATTTCTATTGCCTCTTCATCTTCGATTTTGGCAACCTCTTCTCTGATATGCTCTGCAAGTTTTTCTGCTTCAGCGTCAAAGGCTATTTTCTCCTCTTCCGTAACAGATTCATCACTTTCCGGTTCCTCTTTTACAGTTTCAACTGTTCCCGCCATCTCTGCGTTAACAATTTCCTCTTCGATTTCCTCTTCCTCATCTACGGTATCATTTTTCTTTCTTGTACATCCCATATAGATAAGAAGAACAGTTACAACAACAAGAAGTCCTATTGTAGTTACAAGAAAAATATTTCTGAAACTGAATATATTACTCTTATTCTGTCTGATTACAGAAGTTGTTTCCTTTTCCGGTGTTGTCTCAGAAGGTATTGTCTCAGATGGTGTTGTCTCTTCCTCTACAGTCGGTTCCTCAAAAGTTGGAACATTCATTCTCTGTATACTATTATCTTTAAGGTCATACGAATACCAGCCAAATTCTTTTGCAGAATTCATTCCGTAAAAATATACGAAATCCTTATTAACAACGTCCTGATAGCCTCTGATAATCTGTTCACCAATCATCATATCGCTTTCTGTTCCTTCAAGACCTGTCCCTGCTTTTCTGCTGTCGTATACTATATATGAACCATTTATGGATTTAATCACTACATATCTGTAGAAATTGTTACCATCATAGATATAAAACTCTCCGTTCCCTTCACTGTCTACAAGATACATAAGGGTAAGTCCCATGGCATCATTTTTTGCCACCATTACATCCTTACCATTATATGTATCAAGATCCACATAAAAGCCCTGAGGTATTATATCCTGAGAATAATCCGATGATACATTATATTCCACACCATCAATCTTGATTGCAATATCTGCCGGTGGTTCTGTTGGCGGCTCTGTTGGTGCCGGTGTCGGTGGTTCTGTTGGTGGTTCAAGCCTGAATATATTAACCTTGTATGTCATCACTTTTCCGTTAGGAGCGTGAGACTTAATTGTTATATAGTTATTTCCTACTGCAAGATTAGTATAATTACCTGCTATCTCTACCTTTCCACCCTGTGAGCTTGGAGCTGAAATAGTTACTGAGGTAACTCCGTTTCCTACATAGCAGGTATAATCCAAGGTCCACTTGGCAAATGCCGGTGAAAGTGTTGCCCCGCCAATCTGAATATTGCTGAGGGTTGCATCATCTGAGCCCACAGCCCATACCTTAACTGATGCCGAGCCAAGACTTGGGGAGAATTCATTAACATCCGTATCAATGAACTGATGTCCCACAGTTTTAAAATTACATGTTCCTGTCTGGTTAGCTTTAAAAGTAATTGTCCATGTGTAATCAGTCTGTTCAGTACCGCCACCTACTACTTCAAAAGGAATTACTCCGTTATATCCTGCTCCATCTGCTCCGCTTACATAGGCAAAAATATTGCTGTCGTAGGTAAGTTCAAATTTTGAATATGCAATACCTGCCGGGTTACTTAATTTTACCGTAACTGTAATTGTATTTCCGGCAATTATTTCTCCTGCGCTGGCAGTTACTGATATTGAACCTGCTGCCGCATAAGTCTTATGAGGCACAAAAAATATACCAAAAACCATAACAAGACTTAGCAGACCCATTACAAGTATTTTTATTTTATTCTTTAACATCTTTTATACCTCCGTTTATTTCTGTTCAATTGCAACGCCCTTGATAATAAATCTTCTTATTGTAGCAAAATCAAATATATCTACATTCTCAGACTGCTTATTAACATTGGCTGCTTCAAGATATATGCCGCTTAGACCTGTATTTTTGATAATAAGTTTTCTTACATATGCAAAATCAAATACGTCCAACTTACCATCTCCACTTACGTCTCCGTATATCACAACATCGTAAGTAAGCATACAGTAACCGTTTCTGTCATATATCTTTAACTTATCACCGGTTGCAATAAGTGCATCCGATGCCTTTACCTTACCATCCTTATCAAGAATCTCTATTCTTCCGTTGGTAACCTTCATCTTATCAAGTGTCTTCTTAACGGTATCTCCTACAACAAAATTATACGCAAGATTATCTTTTATCTGAACATCCTTAAGATCATATTCTGTATTACCATATCTGAAAATTTTGAGAATATATGTTGTTTTGGTGGTCTCATCATCTGCTGAAGGATACACTTCTATCGTTATGATATTTTCTCCCTCTGAAAGATATATTTCAGGAGTAACACCATTCTTAACCGTATATCTGTCATACACCTTATGAGAAATTCCTGACTCAGATACTGCAAATGTCTCTGTCTCAGTTTCAGGTTCAGCAGTAGTGGTCTCCTGTGGAGTTGTTGTCTCTGATGGTGTTGTCGTCTCTGACGGTGTTGTCGTCTCCGATGGTGTTGTTGTCTCTGACGGTGTTGTTGTCTCTGACGGGGTCGTTGTCTCCGACGGTGTTGTTGTCTCTGTCGGGGTCGTTGTCTCCGATGGTGTTGTTGTCTCCGACGGTGTTGTTGTCTCCGATGGTGTTGTCTCTTCCGGCGTTGTCTCTTCCTCAATTAAATCATTATATACAAGGTCCGTATTTATAAGTACAACCTTGGCATAATCCGTTTCTGTAGTAAGATTTAACTGAAGCTTCTCTATATCATAACCTACATACTTCTCGTATTCCGTTACAAGCTTATCAAAAGGCTTGGTAAATCCTCCGGATGTGGTTGTAATATCCTTGAAAAGAGTACTTCCTGCTGACCTTGTTATGTTAAGGTTATATATTTTGGAAGTCCCAATTTCAGATGTACATTTTATCCGGTATGTATTCGTTCCAACAGGAACATCAAATGCTCCCGTTCCTTCAATCTTCGCTTTATCCGATATTGAACTTGCGCTAATATTAATCTTATTAACTGCATATGGAATTACAATACTGTATGTATCCGTATCCATATTAAAAGTAGGTGTAATTGATATGTTCTGAGTATTTCCGAACAAATCCGTTCCTTTTACAGATATTCCTGACAATTTGTAGTTAGGATTACCTGTTTCATAGGTTGGTTCCGGACGCTTGCATACCGACTCAGGCATATTCTTATATACAGGAATTCTAAAAGTAAATGATGAATCTATCATGCCTGAATTCTTATACGCATTCATTACCGTATATCCTTCGTTAACAGGTGCCAAAAGATTCTGCATATACTGCTTCCAGTACAGATATTTCTCATTAACTACACTGAATTTCTGAAAATACAAAGTATCCTGCCCAATTGCAATATATCCTGATACAAACTTTCGTGAACCGCCGAGGATTGCCAGATATGGTGATGTCCACCCTTCCTTCATGGCTTCCTTACCGCCATTATTAATAATTACCTGATTACCTGTTCCACTCGCTCCTATATTAAAGAAATTATAGTACGCAGTCTCTCCATCTTTCTTAGGGTGGAAGGTATTACCTCCATCGCTGCTTGATACTCCGCTTCCCAATGTATCCTTTAATTCATATATTTTAGTAGTGGCATTATATGTGCCTCGTCCTTTTTCCTGAATAATTCTTGTACACAAGCTTATAGGATTAACATTATATGTATTGGCTGCTTCAATAAGCACATCTGCATAGGTCTTGTTATTACTGCCGGGAACCTTGGCGTAATCGCAATCCATAAATGTATCATCCATCATCTTCTTAAGAATTGCCTGTGTCTGAGTTGTGGAATCATAACTGAGCTTCTCAAACATAAAAATGCTTGTATCATTAATCCAATTACGAGGGTCCATAATATATTCCACTGCTACCTTAGACGCCTGTGCCCATCCGCTGTCAAATCTAACCCAGTCATTGCCTGCCCAGTTGTAAGAACCATTCATTTCCGTTTCTTTCCACGATGTCGGTGTATAGTACCAATATTCTCCACCTGTCTCCGACTTATCAACTCCTTTAAGAGTCATTCTCGTAGGAACTCCGCCCACTGTCAGAGAATAGTACGGCACAAGGTTTCTCGACAGAACCATCTCATTCTTAATTACCTCAGACCATTCAAGCCCCGTATTAACAGGTTCAAATTTCCAACCGGGATATTTCTCGTGAAGCGCTGATATGTAAGGCCTGTATGATACAGGAAAACTTTCAAGTGTCGCCTGAAAATCTGCATTAGCACTGGCTTCGATAATTTTATGAACTGAGATGATACTAATCGACATAACCACTGCGAGAAGGAACGCTAATATTCTTCTGTATGTGTCTTTGTACGATTTTATCATCTTATTATCCTTTTCATGTATAATTACTGATTTATTATAAAAAAATATGGCTTAAAGGTCAACCACTAGGAAGGATTTCCCATAGATTATTATGTGAAAGTTGTGTGAA
>JAZQKW010000056.1:0-1788 GCA_045542375.1 Butyrivibrio sp. | reverse complement strand
TATTGTTTTTAATGGCAGGAGAATGGTGGACTTTAGAAACGTTACACCATGGGAGAAGGAAACAGATGAGGGAAGATGGTGTTTCCAAGCTGAAGCCAATAATTACACTGGTTATATATTGGGAAGGAAATGAATGGTCTTATGCAACCACGCTCCACGAAATGTTTGATGAGACAGCGAAGGCATTTCTTGAAAAGACCGGAATAATGAAATATCTTCCTGATTACAGAATGAATCTGTTTATACCAAAAGCGGCAACAGCGGAAGAACTTGAAAGATTCGAGACTGACCTTAAGTATGTGATGATGTATGTCAGGTACAGTGACGACAAGAATAAACTTATGAATTACGCAAGAGAAAATGATATAGTATTAAATATAGAAAGTGTAACTATAATTAACGCGCTGACCAACAGCAACTTGAAGATTGAGGAAGGAAAGGATGAGGTACAGATGTGCAGGGCATTGGATGATTTGATTGAAGATGGAAGGAATGAGGGGAGAAAGGAAGGCATAGTTGCTTTAATATCAATTTGCCGTGAATTTGGTATAGGGGATAATGAAATAATTACAAAGATAATGGAAAAATTCGCCATTACTGAAGAAGAAGCAACGGATATGTTGGTTAAGGATGTCTGTTACATTAACTAAGAGTATACTTTGCCTGTTATTATGTACAAATATCTAGGAATGGCAAAATGTAAGAATAAAACAGCTAAACGGCAACAAGAGCCCCGCAATGGAGCTCTTGTTGTGTATACATTAAACGATAAAATGCATCGGATTCCCAAAATCCCCGGAATCCATGCGAGGAGAAACTAATAAGTTGCTTCTCCGAAGACTATTGTATGCTGATGGCATGAATTTGTCAATAGTGAAATGTTGTATTGGATTATATGGAAATATGTGATAGTCTATAGTTATATCGTATGGGAGGCATTTATGAAACATAAATTACTAAAGATTTTAATTGTATCACTTTTTTTCAGTATACTCTTCTTCAAGTCTGAGGAGCGTAATTGTGCTGCGGCAGAGGGTAGGACAATATATACGGCAGCAACAGGAAGTACTTCTGATAATTCAGGGAACGGGACGGCGGCTAATCCATATAATCTTTTTGATACGGCTCTTAAGAATGCTAAGGACGGAGATACCATATGTATTCTGTCACCTATGGGATTTTTAAATGCATCAGATAATTCGCCCTATATAATTAACAAGGCAGTTACTATTAAGGGTAATGGCAATGTGTTTCTTGTCAGAGCGGCAGGACTTGTGCTTACAGCGGATGTAACTTTTGAAGATGTGGTGTTGAGCTTTGGGAACAGATATCATGATGCTATTTTTGCCAATGGACATACTCTTACACTCAAGAATGTTATATGTGAGGAAGGAACCAGACGGGTGGATATTTTTGGTGGCGGACTGTATATGAATGGCAGAGCAGTAGCACCTTCCGGTAACAGTGGCAAAATAATAATAAATAACGGTGGTCAGAATTTTGGAAATATATATGCCGGGTCTATGAATGGAGATTTTACCGGAAATATTGATATAGAGCTCAGCAATCTGAATTATTCATCAGAAATGACAGTTAATGTATCAGGTGCGGACGAGACATATGTTAATGTGGACGACTTTTTTAACCTTGAAGAGCCTGCGCCACCTACAGTTAATCCTAACCATAGTATATCCGGTAATGTGAATATTACAATGTCGGGGACCAATATAAAATATATTAATGGGGTATCACTTAGCGCATCCGGCACAAGTAATCTTGCCATAAATA
>JAZQKW010000055.1:0-9902 GCA_045542375.1 Butyrivibrio sp. | reverse complement strand
TCAGCAAAGGACTCTCAGGGAAGACTTCTCTGTGGTGCTGCTGTAGGTATCACTACTAATATTATGGACAGTGTGGATGCTCTTGTTAAGGCTAAGGTTGACTGCATCGTTATTGATTCAGCACATGGTCATTCTAAGAATATTATCTCAACTGTTAAGATGGTTAAGGAGAAGTATCCTGAGCTTCAGGTTATCGCCGGTAACATCGCAACAGGTGAGGCTGCTAAGGCTCTTATAGATGCAGGTGTTGACTGTGTTAAGGTTGGAATTGGACCTGGTTCAATCTGTACAACACGAGTTGTTGCAGGTATCGGTGTTCCACAGATATCAGCTATTATGGATGTATATGAGACTGCTAAGCAGTATGGCATTCCGGTTATCGCAGATGGTGGTATTAAGTATTCAGGTGACTTGACTAAGGCAATTGCTGCAGGTGCTGACGTATGTATGATGGGTAGCATGTTTGCAGGATGTGATGAGGCTCCGGGAGAATTTGAATTATTCCAGGGTCGTAAGTATAAGGTATACCGTGGAATGGGCTCAATTGCTGCTATGGAGAATGGAAGCAAGGACCGTTATTTCCAGACAGATGCTAAGAAGCTTGTACCTGAAGGCGTAGAAGGACGAGTTGCGTATAAGGGAACATTAGAAGATACAGTATTCCAGTTAATGGGCGGCTTACGTTCAGGTATGGGGTATTGCGGAGCTAAGACAATTGAAATACTTAAGGAGACAGGCAGATTCGTTAAGATTTCTGCAGCGTCACTTAAGGAAAGTCATCCACATGACATTCACATTACTAAGGAAGCTCCTAACTACAGCATCGAATCATAAAATTAAAATTTTTAAGGCTGTCATATTTACGACAGCCTTTTTTTAATGTAAAATGTATATAATTGCGTTAAGGAGACAGAAGAGAAATAATGAAGAAGCTAAAGTTGATGTTATTGTCCTCAGTGGTAATTCTTATACTTGTGGTTTTTGCAGTTTTATTAGGAAGACAACTGAAGGATAAGTGGAAATATACGGACGAAGATAGTACAACAGCAGATGCTACCGAGGAACAGGCGACAAGTGACAGTTCATCAGTAGACGATTTTTTGCTTGGCGAAGCTATTAAGCAGGATATTCTTCCGGTTAATGATTATTCAAGACCGGGAGATAAGGTAGGTAAAATAACAGCGATAGTTATACATTATGTAGGTAATCCGGGAACTACTGCTGCACAGAACAGAAGCTATTTTAACAATCTTGCAACACTTAAGAATGCTTATGCCAGCAGTCATTATGTTGTAGGCCTTGAGGGAGAGATTATTCAGTGCGTGCCACTTGATGAGATAGCGTATGCTTCCAATAACAGAAATTATGATACTATTTCCATAGAATGCTGCCATCCGGACGATAGTGGGAAATACAAGCCGGCTACTTATGACTCAGTTGTAAAGCTTGCGGCAGCACTTTGTAGGACATATGGTCTTAATCCGGAGACGGATGTAATCAGACATTATGATGTTACAGGCAAAATATGCCCTAAATATTATGTTGAGAATGAAGAAGAATGGTATGCAATGAAGCTTGCAATCAAAAATGCCATGTAGAGGAAAATATATGCCTAATATTAATTTAAGGAATATAACTGATGATACGGATGTGAGAGCATCACTTATTGCTATTAAGGCTGAGCTTAAGGACGAGAGCGCAGTTGTTGCATTTAAGAAGGATGAGCTATATAGCAGAGCACTCTTTATTAAACTTTTGCAGCATGAAGACCCTAAGGTGCGTAAGAATGTTGTGCTGATAATGGGTGTATTATCGGACAAAGAGTATGCTAAAAGTATATACGAGGCTTATCTTAAAGAGGATAAGTTTTTTGTGAAAAGTGCCTATCTTAAGGCTCTTAGCGCATACGATTACCTGGAATATGAGGAAGAACTGCTTAAGAGAATGAAGCAGCTTGAAAACGGAGAATATGATGAAGGGGATTTGAAGCATGCATCAGAGGAGTTGCATGAGCTAAGGAAGATGTTTCCTGATAAGGCAGAGCATGTGAGACATGAATACAGGAATCCGGCAGATAAGGTTGAGGTTATTCTTACTGTTAAGAAAGAGATGATTTCAAGACTTCATATGAAGGTTGAGGAGATTACGGGAAGAGGTACAGCCAGAGAGATTTTTTGCGGTGTCCTTGTGAAAAGTAAGGACGTTGGTAAGCTTGCGGCAATAAGAATATATAGGGATATGTTATTTCCTGTTAACGGATTTAAGCCTATGGAGAGAGATGGTCTGGCGAAGGAAATTGCAGGCGGCAACCTTATGGAGCTACTTAGCAGTCTCCACAGGGAGAATGATGGACCATATCACTTCAGAGTGTCTTCAACCACACTTAACAGTGCCAAGATAGCAAGAGAGATTGAAGCAGCATCCAAGGGCAGATTAGTTAATTCCGTATCTGATTATGAGATAGAATTAAGGCTGTTGGAGAATAAGGAAGGGAAGGTAGGATGCCTTCTTAAACTGTTTACAAGGAAGGACAGAAGATTTACATATAGGAAGAATGACATTGCAACGTCACTTCATCCTGTGAATGCAGCACTGATTGCAGAGGTGGCGAAGGAATATTTTGAAAAGCATGCCACCATACTTGACCCGTTCTGTGGGGTAGGTACCCTTCTTATTGAACGTGACCGAATAATGAAGGCAAGTCATATATATGGAGTTGATTTATATGGAACTGCCATTGATTACGCAAGAGAGAACGGGAAGATAGCAGGGACTGAGATTAATTTCATTAAGAGAGATTTCTTTGACTTTAAGCATGAATATCTTTTTGATGAGATAATAACGGAGATGCCGAGGTTTGAGAAGGGTGAGGCGGATGAGTTTTACGGAAAATTTTTTGAAAGAGCCGGAGAACATATGAAAGATAACGGAGTTATGATTATTTATTCCTGTGAAAAGGGAATACTTAAGAAATATATAAGATTACACAAAGAATATACTCTGATTTCGGAAATTCTTATGGATTCTAAGGATGATGGAACTGTATATATCATTAAGAAAAAGGATTGAAAGGAAATATAACAATGGAGAGAACAGCATTAGTAACAGGAGCAGGAAGAGGAATAGGAAGAGCAATTGCAATCGCTCTTGCAGAGAACGGAATGAATGTTGTGGTTAATTATAACGGTTCAGCTGATAAGGCAGAAGAGACAGCAGAGATTATCAGAGGCATGGGTGTTAAGGCTGTAACATATAAGTGTAATGTTGCAGATTTTGATGAATGCAAGAAGATGATTGATGATGTTATTGCAGAATTTGGAAGAATAGATGTATTGGTTAACAATGCAGGAATTACAAGAGATAATCTTCTCATGAAGATGAGTGAGGATGATTTTGACTCAGTAATCGGAATTAACTTAAAGGGTGCTTTTAATACAACTAAGCATGTATCTAAGTATCTCCTTAAGCAGAAATCAGGTAAGATTATTAACATTTCATCTGTATCAGGAATTCTCGGCAATCCGGGACAGGCTAACTATAGTGCATCTAAGGCAGGTGTTATCGGTCTTACAAAGAGTACTGCAAGAGAACTTGCGTCAAGAGGAATTACATGTAATGCCATTGCACCGGGATTTATTGAGACAGATATGACTTCTGCAATGAATGAACAGGTTATTGAGAAATCAGTGGAGATGATTCCGTTAAAGAGAATCGGAAAAGCTGAAGAAATCGCTCACATGGCTGCTTTTCTTGCATCAGAAAAAGCAGATTATATTACCGGACAAGTATTTGCGGTTGATGGAGGAATGACTATTTAATGACGGTTAATAATGACAGATATGAATTAATTTCACAGACATATATAGAAGAGCTTAGAGCAGAAGGAATTCTTTTAAGACATAAGAAATCCGGAGCGAGAATTGCTCTTATGTGCAATGATGATGAGAACAAGGTGTTTTCAATAGGCTTTAGAACACCACCGCCTGACAGTACAGGTGTGCCTCATATTCTTGAGCATTCTGTTTTGTGCGGTTCGGATAAATATCCTGTGAAGGACCCTTTTATCGAGCTTGCCAAGGGCTCACTTAATACGTTTTTAAATGCTATGACGTATCCGGATAAGACGGTGTATCCGATTGCAAGCTGCAATGATGCGGATTTTAAGAATCTTATGGATGTGTATATGGATGCGGTTCTGCATCCGCTTATTGCATCAAGAAAAGAAGTGTTTATGCAGGAGGGCTGGCATTACGAAATGAAGGATGCCTCATCTCCAATCACATATAATGGAGTTGTATACAATGAAATGAAGGGAGCATTTTCATCTCCGGATGACGTGCTTTCAAGATACTGCCTTAATTCTTTGTATCCTGATACATCCTACAGTACGGAATCAGGTGGGGACCCGGCAGATATTCCTAAGCTTACCTATGAGGAGTTTATTGCTTTTCATAAGAAATTATATCATCCATCTAACAGTTACATCTATATATACGGTAACTGCGATATGGAGGAGAGACTGGATTATCTTGATAAGGAGTACCTTTCACATTATGACTGTATGGAAGTGGACTCTGAGATTAAGAGCCAGAAGCCTTTTGACAGTATGATAAGGGTGGAAGCAGAGTATTCTGTTACGGAAGAAGAGGGAACGGAAGAGAGAAATTATCTGTCCTACAATGTATCTGTAGGGGATGCTTTGGATATTAAGACCTGTATGGCTTTTGATATTTTGGATTATGCACTTTTTTCGGCACCGGGGGCGCCTGTTAAGCAGGCAATTCTTGATGCGGGAATAGGTGATGATGTATTCAGCACATATGAGGATGGCATTAAGCAGCCTATGCTATGTATCTCAGCCAAGAATGTGGCAGAGGGCAGGGAAGAGGAATTCCTTGAGGTAATAATGTCTACCCTTAACAAAATAGTTAAAGAGGGCATTAACAGACAGACCCTTGAGGCGGGTATCAACTCAGAAGAATTCAGATACAGAGAAGCGGATTTTGGAAGGTTTCCTAAGGGACTTATGTATGGCCTTGAGATGATGGATACATGGATTTTTAACGAAGGCAATCCGTTTGAAGTGTTAGTTAAGAATCATATATTTAACTTCTTAAGAGAGAATATTGAGACTGGATATTTTGAAGCACTTATTGAAAAATATCTTATCAATAACACTCATGCCTCACTTGTTGTGCTTAAGCCGGTTGTTAATCTTGTATCAATTAATGAGAAGAAGACAGCTAAGGAACTTGAAGATTATAAGGCTACACTTTCACCGGAAGATATAGAGAGAATAGTGGAAGAGACCAAGGCACTTAAGAAGTATCAGTCAGAACCATCTACGGAAGAGGAACTTATGTCAATTCCTCTGCTTCAGAGAAGTGATATTTCAAGGGATATTGTACCGCTCTACAACGAGGAAAAGGAAGTTGCAGGAGTTAAGGTTATTCACCATGATATATACACCAATGGTATCGGATATATCAGTGCATGCTTTGATGTATCAGGTGTTGCGGATGAGGATATTCCATATCTTGGACTTCTCGGAACAGTGCTTGGATATGTGGATACGGATAAGTATACCTATGACGAGCTCTCCAATGAAATAGATATTCACACCGGCGGAGTATTTCCGGATTTTAATGTGTATGCGGATTTTAATGATGAAGAGGCATATAAGGCATATTTTCAGGTAAAAGGAAAAGCATTGGTTAATAAATTTGATGTTCTTTTTGCCCTTGCGAAGGAAATGATGTTTAATGCCAAATATGATGATTATAAGAGAATGCGAGAGATTCTTGCAGAGATTAAGTCAAGACTTCAGACTAAGATTCTGTCATCAGGACATACGGTTGCCATGGGAGAATGTATGGCACAGATGAAGGAAAGACTTAAGTTTACTGACCTTACTTCAGGAATAGCCTATTACAAATTCATATGCGATATATATGATAATTTTGATGAGAGAAAGGGAATTGTGGCAGAGAAGCTTTATAGTATCTGCAAGACAATTTTTACCAGACAGGGAATGATAATTTCCCTTACTACAGACCGCTCTGAATATGAGTCTATTGCAGGAGAACTGGCAAGTTTCCTTGAAGCAGTTCCTGATGTGCCGGTTAACAGGGTGACTCGTAATTTTGCCCTTAACAAGGTCAAAAAAGGCTATCAGACCTCATCACAGGTTAACTATGTAGCAAGATGTGGTATTTTCAGTAAGAAGGGGTATAAGTACGATGCCTCACTTAAGGTTCTTAAATCCATCTTAGGCTATGACTATCTCTGGAATAACGTTAGAGTAATGGGTGGCGCATACGGATGTATGAACGGTTTTGCCCATGGCGGAACAGGTTACCTTCTGTCATACAGAGACCCTAACTGCAGGGCGACCAATGAAGTGTATGAAGGCGTAGTTGATTATATCCGAAGCTTCAGTGCCTCTGAGAGAGAGATGACTAAGTATGTAATCGGAACAATCAGTGATATGGATGTACCGCTTACACCTTCAACTAAGGGAATAAGGTCGTTTACGGCATATATTTCAGGAGAGACGGAAGAGGATTTTAGAGCTGAGAGGGAAAAAGTACTTGATACTACTGATGAAGATATCAGAGGACTTGCAGACCTTGTAAAGGCAGTGCTTGATGACGATTACTTATGTGTAATCGGAAGCAAGGATAAAATCACTGAGGACAGAGACATGTTTGATGAAATCAGTACATTGTCATAACGGAAAGAGGAAAGAAAATTGGAGAAAAAAACAGGATTTGTTGCACTTATAGGAAGACCTAATGTGGGTAAGTCAACTCTTATGAACAGACTTATCGGGCAGAAGATAGCAATAACTTCCAACAAACCACAGACTACCAGAAACAGAATTCAGACGGTGTATACGGACGAGAGAGGACAGATTATATTCCTTGATACTCCGGGTATTCATAAGGCTAAGAACAAGCTTGGGGAATATATGGTTAATATTGCACAGAAGACTCTTGAGGATGTTGACGTGGTATTGTGGCTTGTGGAGCCTTCTACCTATATTGGTGCAGGAGAAAAGCATATAATCGAGCAGCTTAAGAAATGCCGTAAGCCGGTTATCCTTGTTATCAACAAGGTTGATACAATCGAGAAGACGGAAGTAATCAAATTCATTGATACCTACAGGAAGGAAATGGAATTTAGCGAGATAATTCCGGTATCGGCACTTAAGGGCGTTAATACGGATGATTTGACGGAATCTATTTTTAAATATCTTCCATACGGACCTATGTTTTATGATGAGGATACGGTAACGGACCAGCCTATGCGTCAGATTGTTGCTGAGCTTATCAGAGAGAAGGCGCTCAGATGCCTGTCAGATGAAATACCTCACGGAATAGCCGTTACAATCGAAGTAATGAAGGAACGTGAAGATTTCAGCATGTGGGATATCGAGGCGACAATAGTGTGCGAGCGAGACAGCCACAAGGGAATTATCATAGGTAAGGGAGGAGCCATGCTTAAGAAAATCGGTTCCGCAGCCCGATTTGAAATCGAGAGAATGATGGAACAGAAGATTAACCTGAAGCTATGGGTTAAGGTTCGTAAAGAGTGGAGAGATTCCGAGCTTATGATGAAGAATTTCGGATATAGAAAAGAGGATTAAATGGCTGACCAGATAAAAGTTACGGGGATGGTTATTGTATCTTCTCCAATTGGCGAAAATGACAAAAGAATAGTTCTTCTGACCAAAGAAAAGGGCAAGATAAGTGCTTTTGTCAGAGGCGCAAGAAGACCCGGTAACCACCTTATGGCGGCGAGCGACAGCTTTGCCTTCGGCACTTTTTATCTGGTGCAGGGAAAAGATTCCTATACCCTTATTAATGCTGACATAAGTAATTATTTCAGAGAGCTTACGGAGGATATTAATAAGACCTATACGGCGTATTATTTTTTGGAACTGGCAGAGTACTATGCCGTGGAGAATGAAGAAAGCTACAGGATGCTTAAGTTACTTTATGTGGCACTTAGGGCACTTGTAGGTAATAAAATAGACAATCGTCTTGTAAGATATGTATATGAGCTTAAGATACTTGTGATTAATGGAGAGTACCCGGAATTTTCGGTGTGCAGAAACTGTGGAAGTTCGGAGAATTTAACGGAATTCTCAATGTTTTCTGACGGAGTTCTGTGTAAGGACTGCGAGAGAACCGTCAAGGACGGAATATCCTTAAATCCGTCAACGCTGTATACCTTACAGTATGTTGTATATGCGGATTTTAAGGAGCTGTATACCTTTACGGTTACGGAAGAAGTGCTTGCTGAGCTTAAGATGGTTATGGCAAGATGCATCCATAATTATATAGACAGACGAATGAATTCATTAGATATCCTTGACGTATTGGAACAAAACATATAGAATATACAGATAATATTTTAGAAAGGCTCCTGCATCCGGCAGGGAAAGCGAAAGAGGTAAATTTATTATGGAAAAGACTATGGAGAAAATCGTTTCTTTAGCAAAATCAAGAGGTTTCGTATATCCGGGTTCTGAAATCTACGGCGGACTTGCGAATACATGGGATTACGGTAATCTTGGTGTTGAACTTAAGAACAATGTTAAGAAGGCATGGTGGCAGAAATTTGTACAGGAAAGCCCTTATAACGTAGGTGTTGACTGTGCAATCCTTATGAACCCACAGACATGGGTAGCTTCAGGACATCTTGGAGGATTTGCAGACCCACTTATGGATTGTAAGTCATGTAAGGAAAGATTCCGTGCTGATAAATTAATCGAGGACTGGTCAGCAGAGAACAATTATACAATTGAAGGCTCAGTTGATGCATGGTCTAACGAAGAGATGGAGAATTTCATCAAAGAGAAGGAAATCTGCTGTCCTACATGTGGCAAGAAGGATTTCACAGAAATCAGACAGTTCAACCTTATGTTCAAGACCTTCCAGGGTGTAACAGAGGATGCAAGAAATACAGTATACTTAAGACCGGAGACAGCTCAGGGTATCTTCGTTAACTTCAAGAATGTACAGAGAACATCACGTAAGAAAGTACCATTTGGTATTGCGCAGATTGGTAAGTCATTCCGTAACGAAATTACACCGGGTAACTTTACATTCCGTACAAGAGAATTTGAACAGATGGAGCTTGAATTCTTCTGTAAGCCGGGAACAGACCTTGAGTGGTTCCACTACTGGAGAGAGTTCTGTATCAACTGGCTTAAGTCACTTGGTATCAAGGACGAAGAGATGAGAGCAAGAGACCATTCACCGGAAGAACTTTGCTTCTACTCTAAGGGAACAACAGATATCGAATTCTTATTCCCATTCGGATGGGGCGAGTTATGGGGTATTGCTGACAGAACAGATTATGACCTTACACAGCATCAGAATGTATCAGGACAGGATATGTCATATTTTGATGATGAAGACGGAAGCAAATACATTCCTTACGTTGTTGAGCCATCACTTGGTGCAGACAGAGTTACACTTGCTTTCCTTTGTGCAGCATATGATGAGGAAGAGCTTGAAGGCGGCGATATGAGAACAGTACTTCGTTTCCATCCTGCTCTTGCACCTGTTAAGATTGGTGTACTTCCACTTTCTAAGAAGCTTAATGAAGGCGCTGAGAAGGTATATGCTGAGCTTTGCAAGAAGTACAACTGTGAATTTGACGACAGAGGTAATATCGGAAAGAGATACAGAAGACAGGATGAAATCGGAACTCCTTTCTGCGTAACATACGATTTTGAATCTGAGAATGACGGTTGTGTTACTGTAAGAGACAGAGACTCAATGGCTCAGGAAAGAATCAAGATTGAAGATTTAGGAAAATATTTCGAGGATAAATTTACATTCTAATGATATGTGACAAATGTGGATGCGAACATAACAGCAGGTCTGTGT
>JAZQKW010000054.1:0-10763 GCA_045542375.1 Butyrivibrio sp. | reverse complement strand
CGCCAGTCTGCAAAAACTCCTCGCTTGTTCTATAATTTGAACAAGCTTCGTCGGACGTTTGCAGACTGGCTACATTAATTGCACCGCTTCTAAGGCAAAAATAACGAATTTTTTCAAGGCTTCCTGCGTGCCCATAAACCCCTTCAGGACAGTATGTCACATTTTTATAAAAGCTAAATAATAGTATTTTCAACAAAATGGGGTTAGAAAGCTACGAATTTTCTCAATCGTACTCAAAAACCGTATAGTAGCTTTTAATGGATATTGTAAACATGAACACTTTGTGAATTGAAGATATTATACCATTGCATTTTCATGTAAAATATTATAAAATTGTGAGCAGAAATATGTTTAGGAGGACGATATGGTAGAGTTAAGCAAAGGCGGAATATACCTTGTTAATGGTGTAGACGTTGTAGAAGAAAATGATATGGCAAAGCTTCAGAGTTTAGCAGGATGTGCACCGGCTAAGGAAGAGGCAGCTAAGAATACAATTGCGTATGGAATACTTGAGAAGCATAATGTATCCGGCAATATGGATAAGCTTCAGGTTAAATTTGATAAATTAACTTCACATGACATTACTTTTGTAGGAATTATTCAGACTGCAAGAGCAAGTGGACTTGAGAAGTTCCCAATTCCTTATGTACTTACTAACTGTCATAACAGTTTGTGTGCAGTAGGTGGAACTATTAATGAAGATGACCACATGTTTGGTCTTACATGTGCTAAGAAATACGGTGGAGTGTATGTACCACCTCATCAGGCAGTTATTCATCAGTTTGCAAGAGAGATGCTTGCTGAATGTGGAAGTATGATTCTTGGTTCTGACAGCCATACAAGATATGGAGCTCTTGGAACAATGGCAGTAGGTGAAGGCGGACCTGAGCTTGTTAAACAGTTATTAAGCAAGACTTATGATGTTGACAGACCGGGAGTTGTAGCAATTTACCTTACAGGAGCACCTATGAAGGGTGTAGGTCCACAGGACGTTGCCATTGCAATTATCGGAGCAGTATTTGCTAACGGTTATGTTAAGAATAAGGTAATGGAATTCGTAGGACCTGGTGTTGATAATTTAAGTGCTGATTTCAGAATCGGTGTTGACGTAATGACAACAGAGACAACCTGCCTTTCTTCAATCTGGAAGACAGATGATAAGATTAAGGAATTCTATGATATTCACGGAAGAAGTGCTGCATACAAGGAACTTAATCCGGGTGCAGTTGCATATTATGATGGAGCGGTATTTGTTGACCTTAGCAAGATTAAGCCAATGATAGCTATGCCATTCCATCCAAGCAATGCTTACACAATCGAAGAGGTTAATGCTAACCTTAAGGATATTCTTCATGATTGTGAACAGAAGGCGAAAGTAAGCTTTGGCGATAAGATTGATTTTAACCTTGTTAACAAGATTAGAAATGGTAAGCTTTATGTAGATCAGGGTATTATTGCAGGTTGTGCAGGTGGTGGATATGAGAACATCTGTGATGCAGCTGATATTTTAAGAGGCAAATCAATCGGTGCTGATGAATTTACTTTAAGCGTATATCCTGCAAGCACACCTATCTATGTTGAGCTTGCAAGAAATGGAAGATTAGCAGACCTTATGGCAACAGGAGCAATTGTTAAGACTGCATTCTGTGGACCATGTTTTGGTGCCGGAGATACACCTGCCAATAACGCATTTTCAATCAGACATTCAACACGTAACTTCCCTAACAGAGAGGGTTCTAAGGTTCAGAATGGACAGATTGCATCAGTTGCACTTATGGACGCACGTTCAATCGCAGCAACAGCAGCTAACAAGGGATACCTTACACCTGCTACGGATATGGATGTTGAATATACAGGACCAAAGTATCATTTCGACAGCACAATTTATGCTAACAGAGTATATGACAGCAAGGGCGTTGCAGACCCTGACCAGGAAATACAGTTTGGTCCTAACATTAAGGACTGGCCTAAGATGGCAGAACTTCCTGAGAATCTTGTTATTAAAGTTGTTTCAGAAATTCATGACCCTGTAACAACAACAGACGAGCTTATTCCATCAGGAGAGACATCATCATTCCGTTCTAATCCTCTTGGACTTGCAGAGTTTACACTCTCAAGAAAAGACCCTGAATACGTTGCTAAGGCAAAGGAAATTCAGAAGGCTGAAATTGCAAGAGAAGAAGGAAGATGTATGGGTGAGGCAGTTCCGGAACTTCGAGATATCATGAATAAGATAAAAGAGACATATGATGTATGTAAGGAGAATACCGGTGTAGGAAGTACTATTTTTGCTGTTAAGCCGGGTGACGGTTCAGCAAGAGAGCAGGCTGCATCATGTCAGAAGGTTCTTGGCGGATGGGCGAATATTGCCAACGAATACGCGACCAAGAGATATAGAAGTAACCTTATTAACTGGGGTATGCTTCCATTCCTCATTAAAGAAGGAGAACTTCCGTTTGCTAACGGAGATTATATATTCATCCCTAATATTGCTCAGGCAATTAAGGACAAAGCATCAACTATGAAGGCTTTCGTTGTCAACAAGGATATGAAAGAATTCGAACTTAAGATGGATGCTTTAACAGATGATGAGAGACAGATTATTCTGGATGGATGCTTAATTAATTATTATAAAGCACACTAATATACAGGAGGTATGTGAAGAATGAAGTATTCAATTGAAGGAGGAGCTTTGCCGGTAGTTATTTGTGAACTTGAGGCAGGCGAAACAATCAAGTCAGAAGCAGGTGCTATGTCTTGGATGACACCTAACATGCAGATGTCAACAACAACTGACGGTGGGTTAGGTAAAATGTTTGGAAGAATGATGAGCGGTGAAAAATTATTCATGAACCGTTACACAGCAACAGGTGGTCCTGGTATGATTGCTATGGCAGCCAGTCTTCCGGGAACAATTAAGCCATTTGAAATCGGACCTGGCAAGGAACTTATCTGCCAGAAGTCAGCTTTCCTTGGAGCAACAGAAGGTGTTGAATTATCAATGCATTTCCAGAAGAAGCTTGGAGCAGGTTTCTTTGGTGGAGAAGGATTTATTATGCAGAGACTTTCAGGAACAGGTCTTGCTTTCATCGAAATCGATGGATACTGCAAAGAATATGAACTTGCACCTGGACAGTCAATGATTATCGACACAGGATATCTTGCGGCTATGGAGTCAACATGTACAATGGACATTAAGACAACAGGCGGCGTTAAGAATGCATTATTCGGTGGAGAAGGAATCTTCAATACTGTAGTAACAGGTCCTGGTAGAATCTACATCCAGTCAATGCCTATGAGCCATATGGCAGGAGCATTAGTTACAACTAACAAATAATACATAATAGTTATGGTCGTCACCGGTAACAGCCGGTGGCGATTTTTTGTTATAAGGCAGTGGTCTGTAACATAGTTATATAAAAAAGGGTTTTTTAATGCTTAATTATTTATGGGTATTTATGATACTGGCAGGTGTAATTTATGGGATATGCACCGGAAGAATTGAAGCGGTAAGTGACGCTTTTCTGTCAGGCGGTGGGGAGGCTGTGAGTCTGTGTATTACAATGCTTGGAATTATTACATTGTGGACAGGAATAATGAACATCGCAATGAAAAGTGGACTGATAGATACCTTTCAGAAAAAAATAGCACCGGTAATAACATGGTTATTTCCACAAGTGCCAAAGGAACATCCGGCAAGAAAATATATTGCACTTAATTTTGTGGCGAATATATGTGGACTTGGTTGGGCGGCAACGCCTGCAGGATTAAAAGCAATGGAGGAATTATCATCATTGCAGGATGAAAAAGCAGGATATCATGTGGAATCTCTGTCGGATGCAATGTGTACTTTTCTGATAATTAACATTTCTTCCATTCAGCTGATACCGATAACAATAATAGCATATAGAGCAGAATATGGGAGTGAACGACCGGCTGCCATTATTATTCCCGCCCTATTGGCGACTATGATAAGTACGTTGGCTGCTGTGATTTTTTGTAAAATAAAAACAAGAAATTCTGCTAAAAGAACTTGAATTTTACGGCGCATTAAGTTACCATTGTAGATAAGTTTTACAAAATAATGGGAGGAAAAAATGGACAATAACATACCTGAAGCAACAGTGCTTAATGAGGAAGGGACTGTTAGAAAGAGAAAACCCCTTAATAAGTATGTGAAAATAGGACTTGTTGCGTTTATAGTAATAGCTCTCAGTATATGGTTCTATTATACTTTTTTTGAACAACATTCACTTTTTGGCTTTTTGGAGGTTGCAATTAAGAGCTTGCGACCATTCATTATAGGAGCAATACTCGCGTATCTTTTGAAGCCGATATGTGCAGTATTTGAGAAATGGCTGTCTAAAGCATTTGTTAAAGTTAAGAATCGTAATACTGCAAGAAATCTTACAATTAATATTGCAATAGGGCTTACAGCGGTGCTCTTTGTAGCAGTTGTTTATGTTATGTTTGCAGCAGTTATTCCGCAGGTTGTTGACAGTGCGAAGACAATTGCAGGAAATGTACCGGGATGGATTGACAGTGCTACGGCATGGCTTGAGAAAGTTACTAAGAATCTGCCTAACATACAGGCACAGATTAAGGATTTTTCAGCTAACTTTTCTGAGAAGATGACGGATGTTGTTAATAAATTTATGGCAACCGATGATAATGCCAGTACAGTTATTTTTAGTGTAACAACTGGTGTTAAGGAAACGCTTATTTTACTTAAAGATATTCTTATTGGTGGTGTTTCATGTATATATATTCTTCATGAACGCAAGAAATTTGCTGCACAGGGTAAGATGTTGGTATATGGTGTATTCAAGAAGAAGTGGGCGGATAAGATAATGGAAGAGCTTCGCTTTACTGACAAGATGTTTGGTGGATATATTAATGGAACTATTATTGATTCATTTATTATAGGCTTGATTTGTTTTGGACTTTGTGTAATATGTAAGGTTCCATATGCGGTACTTGTCAGTGTTATTGTTGGTGTAACTAACATTATTCCGTTTTTTGGACCATTTATCGGAGGAATTCCTGCAGTAATGATAGTACTTATGGTCAGTCCATTAAGAGGATTATATCTTGCGCTTATTATTATTGCGATACAGCAGTTTGACGGAAATATCCTTAAGCCTAAGATTCTTGGTAACTCTACAGGGGTGTCAAGCTTCTGGGTACTTTTCTCCATTTCGTTCTTTGGCGGAATATGGGGATTTGGCGGAATGGTTCTCGGTGTACCATTGTTTGCGGTTGTATACGACCTTATCAGACAGCTTATTGTTAAGGGACTTAAGAAACATGAACAGTCGGAACTTTATGAAGAGTACCGGGAAGATCAGAATATTCTTATGCAGTCCAAGGCTGAGGCTAAGGCAAGAAGAGTAGGTAAGTTAACCAAGATGAAGAAATTCAAGGTTAATAAAGAAGAACCTGATAAAGACGAAAAAGAAGATAATAAATAATGAATTTAAAGCATAGAATCTACAAAGACTCTATGCTTTATTTTTTATGGATATTATAGTCAAAATTTCTGAGTTTATTATTCCGGTTATTGTATTTGGAGTACTGCTCCATGGAATAATTAAAAAAAGACCTGCTTACGAAGATTTTACCGAAGGAGCAAAAGATGGTATCCAGACTGTTTTTTCCATATTGCCCACACTTATAGGACTGATGGTGGGAATCAAGGTAATCAGTGCATCCGGACTTTTAAACGATTTTGCAAAACTGATTTCCTATGGCACCAGATATATTGGAATTCCGTCCCAGGTAATACCTATTGTGATTGTTCGTTTTTTCTCTTCAAGTGCGGCAACCGGACTTTGTCTGGATGTGTTTGACAGATATGGACCGGATTCATATTCAGGTTTTATGGTTAGCATTCTTATGAGTTGTACGGAGACTATTTTTTATACTTTAAGTGTGTATTGTATGGCTGCAAAAGTAACAAAAACAAGGTGGACACTTGCAGGCGCCTTTCTTGCAACCTTTGTTGGGATTGCTGCCAGCGTGTTCCTTGCTATAATAAAATTCTTGTAATATTCGGTATTTCAGTATAAAATGGTTAGGATACTGAATGTGAGAGGTACATTATATGAAGACAAGAGTTACAGAATTATTAGGAATAGAGACACCTATTATTCAGGGAGGTATGGCATGGGTTGCAGAGAGCCATCTTGCAGCAGCAGTATCGGCAGCAGGCGGATTTGGTATACTTGGTTCTGCTACAGCTCCTGCTGATGTTGTAAGAGGATGGATTAAGGAAGTTAAGGAAACAACCGATAAGCCTTTTGGTGTTAACATTATGTTAATGAGCCCATACGCAGAGGAGGTTGCACATCTTGCTGCAGAAGAAAAGGTTGCCGCTGTTACAACAGGTGCAGGAAATCCAGGCAAGTTTGTTAAGCTTTGGAAGGATGCCGGAGTTAAGGTTATGCCGGTTGTTGCATCAGTAGCAATGGCTAAGCTTATGGAAAGAGCCGGAGCAGATGCAATTATTGCAGAGGGTTGCGAAGCCGGCGGACATATTGGAGAGATTACTACAATGGCATTACTTCCACAAGTGGTAGATGCAGTAACTGTACCTGTAATTGGTGCAGGTGGTGTAGGTGATGGACGTGGTGTTGCAGCAGCTTTTATGCTTGGCGCAGAGGGTGTTCAGATTGGTACAAGATTTGTAGTTGCAGATGAATCAATAGTTCATGATAACTACAAGGAGAGAATTATCGGATGTAAGGATATTGATTCTGCGGTAACAGGAAGAAGTACGGGACATCCTGTACGTTCAATCAGAAACCGTCTTACCAAGGAGTATGCACAGCTTGAAGCAAGTGGTGCAAGTGCTGAAGAAATTGAGCAGTTTGCAGCAGGCGCATTAAGAAAGGCTGTTGTTGAAGGCGATGTGGTATACGGAAGCGTAATGGCAGGTCAGATAGCCGGACTTATTAAGAAGAGACAGAGCTGTAAGGAGATTATTACAGAGCTTATGGCTGAGGCAGAGCTTTTATTTAAGAACGCTCCGGAAAGAATATAAGACCGAAAGGAACCAAAATACTATGTTAATGGGAATTAAAGAGATTAAAGAAATACTTCCACACAGACATCCATTTTTGCTGGTGGATTGCATTGAGGAATTAGAGCCGGGAGTTAAGGCAGTAGGATATAAGAACCTTACATATGATGAAAGCTTTTTTGCCGGACATTTTCCGGATGAACCAGTTATGCCGGGAGTTCTTATAGTTGAGGCACTTGCACAGACCGGTGCGGTATCGGTGTTAAGTCTTCCTGAGAACAAGGGAAAAACAGCTTATTTTGCAGGTATCAATTCATGCAAATTCAAGAGAAAGGTTGTACCTGGAGACAGACTCAGACTTGAATGCGAAATTATTAAGAGAAAAGGACCTGTTGGTGTTGGCATGGCTACAGCAACTGTTGATGGTGTTGTGGCAGCAGTAGCAGAGATTACTTTTGCGATAGGATAAAAGAAGAGAACCCTCACACTGTTTTTGCGGTGTGAGGGTTTGTTATTACAATATCATTGATAACTGAATCCTTTTCTTAGGGATGTCCACGGTAACAATCTTTACCTGTATTATGTCTCCTACATTAAGTACCTCCATTGGATGTTTAATGAATTTTTCGTTGGTAATCTGGGATACGTGCACAAGTCCATCCTGGTGTACGCCGATATCAACGAAGGCACCAAAATCGATTACATTTCGGACTGTACCGCTAAGTATCATTCCCGGCTTTAAGTCCTCCATTGACATAACGTCACTTCTAAGAACCGGTTTTGGCATCTCTTCACGAGGGTCGCGTCCCGGTTTCTCAAGTTCTTTTACTATATCTCTTAAAGTAAGCTCACCTATTTCAAGTTCAGCAGCAAGGCTCTTATAGTCTTTAATCTTAGATGACAGACCTTTGATGTTACGGTTAATAATATCCTCAGTAGTATAGCCTGTTTTTTCAAGAAGGAGCATTGCTTTATCATAGCTTTCCGGATGTACACTGGTAGAATCAAGAGGATTCTTGCCCCCTGTTATACGCATAAAGCCGGCACACTGTTCGTAAGCCTTTGGTCCTAATTTAGCAACCTTTAAAAGGTCTTTTCTGGTAACAAATCTACCGTTAGCCTCTCTGTACGCAACAATATTTTTAGCAAGAGTTTTATTAATGCCTGAAATATGTTCAAGAAGAGGTGCTGATGCGGTGTTGAGGTCAACACCTACTCTGTTAACGCAGTCTTCAACTACACCATCAAGAGTGTTACCTAATTTTTTCTGATTCATATCATGCTGATACTGACCTACGCCAATTGCCTTAGGGTCAATCTTAACAAGCTCGGCAAGTGGGTCCTGAAGTCGTCTTGCAATGGATGCAGCACTTCTCTGTCCCACATCAAAATTAGGAAATTCCTCGGTTGCAAGCTCACTTGCGGAATACACGGATGCGCCTGCTTCATTAACGATTACATACTGAACATCTTCAGGAATTTCTTTTATAAGGTCAGAAATTATTACCTCTGATTCTCTGCTTGCAGTACCATTCCCGCATGAGATAAGAGAGATGTTGTACTTCTTAATTAATTTCTTGAGAGTTGCTTTGGCTTCTTCAACTTTGTTCTGTGGAGCGGTTGGATATATTACTACTGTATCAAGAACTTTTCCGGTAGGGTCAACTACAGCTAATTTACAGCCGGTTCTGAAAGCAGGGTCCCATCCAAGAACTGTTTTTCCTGTAATTGGAGGCTGCATAAGAAGCTGTTCAAGATTCTTGCCAAAAACAGTTATCGCTCCGTCTTCAGCAGTTTCGGTTAACGTGCTGCGGATTTCACGTTCGATTGAAGGGGCAATAAGCCTCTGATAACTGTCAGCGATGGCATCCTTAATAATCGGAGTAGTATTAGGGTTGTCATGTATAATAGTCTGCTTTTCAAGGTAGTTAAGAATTCTGTCTGTAGGTGCTTCTATTTTTACAGAAAGGAATTTTTCATTTTCGCCTCTGTTGATAGCTAATGTTCTATAGCCTGTAAGCTTGTTAACCGGGCTTGAAAAATCATAGTATACTTCATATACAGACTGGGCCTCAGGGTCCTTAGCCTGAGATATAATACTTCCCTGTTTAAAAGTAAGGTCTCTTATATACACGCGGTAGTCGGCGTTATCTGAAATCTCTTCCGCAATAATATCCATTGCTCCTGCAATTGCTGCTGTTGTATCAGGCACTTCCTTTTCAGGGTTAACATAGCTTGCAGCTTCCTGTTCAATAGGATTCTTAGTAAGCTGAAGCATAATTATTGATGCAAGGCCTTCAAGACCACGCTCTTTTGCCATAGTAGCTCTTGTGCGCTTCTTCTGCTTATAAGGTCTGTAAAGGTCCTCTACCACAACCATGGTTTCGGCTGCTTCTATACGGGCTTTCAGCTCATCTGTTAACTTGCCCTGCTCCTCTATTGATGAGAGAACGGTTGCCTTGCGGTCTTCAAGGTTTCTTAAATATGTAAGACGCTCTCCTAATTTACGGAGCTGCTCATCGTTAAGTGCTCCAGTAACTTCTTTTCTGTATCGTGAGATGAATGGAATGGTGTTACCTTCATCTATGAGTGTTACGGCAGCTTCCACCTGCCATTTCTTAACCTGTAATTCCTCGGTTATTTTCTGAATTATGTCCATATGGTTAATGTCCTTTCTGTCATAGTTGACTTTCTTAGTATATCACAAAACATGGTTGAAAAAAAAGAATTAAAACAATATAATGTACTTTGTACTAAAACTTAATCCGAAAGGTAATGTTATGATATTTAAGAAGAAAAAAAATAAGAAATTAATTATAGGAATAGTCGTTGGCGTACTTCTTACAATCGGGCTTATGGCAGCAATACTCGTTGCAAGATTTAAGAATGAGGAGAATCTTAAGAAGGAAAAGCCTGTGGATTACGGTGAGGCATACGAGAATTTTGACAAGGATGAGGCCTTGAAAATAATCGAGTCATATTTTGACAATATTAATGACAAAAATATAGATGCGCTCAAGGAAATCTGTTATACACCTGCTATGCTTAAGACCATTGCAGTTCAGAATGATGTTGAGGAAAGTAAAGTTATAGAAAGCCTTAAGGAAAGTCTTGAAGGAACAAGCCTTGTATACAAGGAATTGAAGATTGCAAGCCACAAAGCATATCTTGATGAATATGTTGATAGCATGAACAGCAACATTGAAGAGAGTGCGGGAGTAAGTAATTCTATAACTGCTATGTACGAAGTAAGAGTAAGTTATTTTAGAAGTGCAGAAATCGGCTGGGAGGAAAAATCAGATACACTGATAATGTATGAAACGGACGGGGAATACCATATTCTGATTGGAGCCGAGTAAATAGATTTGCTTTTTATAAAGTTACATGCCATTCCGAAGCGTTTAGGGACACACAGTCTTCTATATCAAAAAATCTATTTTGTCATAGAAACAGTGCAATATGCTTATTAAACGACGGTCTGCAAAAACTTCTCGCTTGTTTTATTGTGGAAACAAGCTTCGTCGGACGTTTGCAGACCGTCGGCATATATTGCACTGTTTCTAAGGCAAAATTAACGATTTTTTTCAAAGCTTCCTGCGTGTCCCTAAACACTTCGGAATGGTATGTGACATTTTTATAAAAGGCAAATAGTTATCATTCTCTAATACACATAATGAAACAGCATATCTCTTTGTGAATTGAAAATATAAAATACCGGGACCAATCCTTGAATAGGATATCC
>JAZQKW010000053.1:0-3374 GCA_045542375.1 Butyrivibrio sp. | reverse complement strand
CGATCCGACTTCAACCTATACCTTCCCATAAAATATTATCGCAGTCAAGAAGCATAGTCTTTGTTGTTCCATCCGCACTGAATACGGTTGTTGACGAGTCCAGCACACGATACTTAACAGGCGTTCCATCATATGCGCCATAATACACATAGTTACCTGCCCATGCATCATTTTCTTCTGTTGGCACATTAGGGTCTGCTATTACTCCCGTCCCGATAGTCAGTGCTGTTTCTGCAGTATTTTCATTGTCTGCTGCCACTATTTTTTCCATACCATTATGTACACATATAGCTCCCATCGTTACCAATACCGTCATCAGATGAGCCACCCATTTTTTTCTCATAAGACAATACCTCCTTTATTCACATAAAGCCTGTACGGTCAACTCACCGTACAGGCCATTTCATTACAGACTCTTCACTGTCTTCACAACATTTTCAACTGTAAATCCAAATTTATTGAAAAGCTTGTCAGCAGGAGCACTTGCACCAAAGCTGTGCATTGTCACATAAGCTCCATCAAGTCCCACATACTTACCCCATCCGTAATCAGAAAGTGCTTCAACTGCAACTCTCTTTCTGCATGATTTTGGAAGTACGCTTTCCTTGTATTCTTCACTCTGTTTTTCAAAAATATCCATACATGGCATACTTACAACTCTTACATCAATGCCATCCTTGGCAAGCTCTGCCTTAGCATTAACTGCAAGTGATACCTCAGAACCTGACGCAATAATAATAGCATCCGGTGTTGCCTTGCCTGCATCTGCAATAACATATCCACCCTTAAGTGCATCCTTTGAAGAACCCGGAATCTGTGGAAGATTCTGTCTTGAAAGAACAAGTGCTGTAGGTGTGTCCTGATTAGTCAATGCGTAGTACCATGCTGCAGCAGTTTCTGTTGCATCACATGGACGATATACTGCAAAATCAGGCATTGCTCTGAACATTGCAAGCTGTTCAATAGGCTCATGTGTTGGTCCGTCTTCTCCTACACCGATACTGTCATGTGTAAGAACATAAGTTAACGGAAGCTTCATAAGTGCTGAAAGTCTTGCCATTGGCTTAACATAATCGCTGAATACGAAGAATGTAGATACAAATGATCTGAGTCCTCCGTGGAGCATAATACCATTACCGATAGCTGCCATTGCGATTTCTCTGACGCCAAAATGCATATTGCTTCCTGCGTAGTTATCAGCAGAAAAATCTCCTGCATCATTCATATATGTCTTAGTTGATGGAGCAAGGTCTGCTGCACCACCCATAAGATTAGGCATAACCTTTTTAGCTTTATTAAGAAGCTTTCCTGAAATATTTCTTGTAGCATCTGCTTTGTCTTCAAATGCCCAGAAATCTTCTGTATCAAGAACCTTCTCGCCAAGTTTTTTATCAAAATATGTGTCCCAAAGTTCCTTCATCTCAGGATACTTTGCACAGTAGTCAGCAAAAAGAGCATTCCACTCTGCTTCCTTAACAGCTCCGTTATCTGCAAGCTTTTTATAGTTAGCGTATACCTCTTCCGGTACGAAGAAAGCTTCCTCATGTGGCCATGCAAGGTTAGCTCTTAAAGCTGCAACGTTATCAACTCCAAGTGGTTCACCATGAGCACTTGCCTTACCCTCCTTAGCAGGGCAACCATGTCCAATCTTAGTCTTAACAGTGATAAGTGATGGTCTTTCCTTGTCTGATTTTGCAAGTTCAATGGCTTTGCCGATTGCATCAGGGTCATTACCGTCTTCAACCATAATCGTCTGGAAGCCAAAAGCTTCAAATCTCTTTTCCACACTTTCTGTGAATGCGATATTGGTATTTCCTTCGATTGAAATACTGTTAGAATCATATATAACAATAAGCTTGTTAAGTTTAAGTGTACCTGCAAGTGACATTGCCTCAGATGAGATACCCTCCATCATACATCCGTCTCCACCAAGAACATAAGTATAATGGTCTACTACAGGATAACCTTCTTTGTTAAAAGTAGCAGCAAGGTGTGCTTCTGCAGCCGCCATACCAACTGCCATACCCATACCTGCTCCAAGAGGACCAGTTGTCGCTTCAACACCAACTGTATGTCCATATTCCGGATGTCCCGGTGTTAATGAATCAAGCTGTCTGAAGTTCATAAGGTCTTCTTTTGTAAGACCGTATCCAAAAAGATGAAGCAGTGAATATAATAAAGTTGAGCCATGTCCACCTGAGAGAATGAATCTGTCTCTATTAAACCAGTTCGGATTAGCAGGGTTGTGATTCATATGCTTTCCCCAAAGCTCATATCCAATTGGTGCACATCCAAGAGGAAGTCCCGGATGCCCTGAATTGGCCTTCTGTACTGCATCTGCAGCAAGTATTCTGATTGCATTTACTGACATCTGATCAATATTTGTACACATATTATTTATTTCCTTTCACCTTTATATAAAATGTTTTTCTTTAAGTAATATGAGACCTTTTCTCTTCTTGCCAAAAAAGTTTCTCGCCGGCTTACCATTTCTGATAATGGCCGAATCAACTATTTTCTTGACCTTTTCAATTTCTGAACCCTCATCGTCTCCGCTTAAGGCTCCCACGGATATATATAACTCAGGCAATGCCTTTTCATCAATAAGATATCCCTTGACCCTTGCATACTCCTTGGCAATTTCCACAAGCTCATTAATTGTGTAATGCTTTAATTCCAGCTTGTAGTCAAACTTGCTTCTAAGTTCAGGATTGGCTCTGAATATTTTCTTAAGATAATATTCTTCACCTGTAAAAATAACTAACATAGAGCCTGTATCGCTCTCCATAAATGAGTTAAGCTCTTTTACCACATTCGTATGCAGTCTGTCAGCATTTTCAATAATAAGAGTAGTTCCTTTTATCTTATCAGCAGATGACATAATGCCCTTATTATTAAGAACCTCTGCTGTAGTCTTGGCAATCTTAAGCTCCTGCTGTTCATCATCT
Source organism: Butyrivibrio sp. (assembly GCA_045542375.1). Taxonomy (GTDB): domain Bacteria; phylum Bacillota; class Clostridia; order Lachnospirales; family Lachnospiraceae; genus Eshraghiella. Next base: position 426 of record JAZQKW010000053.1, on the reverse strand, counting down.
GCATGTAATGCTTTGAATATATTAATGGCAAAGCCTGTCTTATCAGTATCTGCTTTTCCTTTAATAATTATGTTACCATGCCTTGATGTTCCGTCAGGAATTTCATTCTTCTTACCACTAAGAAGCTCGATTATCGCGGTTTCCATACCTTCCATAAAAAGATACTTCTTAACATATTTCTTAACTGCATCATTGAGCACACTATCCGAATCCACGTCCGGTTCTTCCTCTACAGTTTCTTCTGTAAGAGGCTCATCCGCAAGAACGTTCTCTTTCTCTTTCTCGTTCTCTTCCTCTTCTTCTGCCTGCGGTTCCTCTTCGTAGTCTTCTATCTCTTCGTGAACATATGTTGTCTCTTCTGCTCTGCACTTACGCTCATAATCTTCAGTTACCTCTGAAATAAGCTTTTCCGTAAGTCTTACTATT
>JAZQKW010000052.1:0-2880 GCA_045542375.1 Butyrivibrio sp. | reverse complement strand
TGTAACACTCACACCTCCGTTAAGATCAAGACCAAGTGTAATATTCTTGGCACTTCCCTTATGGCCTTCGCCATATCCTACCAAAACCGTATATCCGGTTGCCACAAATGCTACAACAATAGCAATGGTAGCAATTATCTTCTGCCAGATTTTCATTGTAATTATTCTCCTTTTTTATTATTTATCTTATATTAACAATGTACTGAAATATCTCCGTAATCGGCTGCCTCTATACCTTCATCTGCAAGAGCACATTTAATCATTACTGCACATTCTACTCTCTTGCGCTGTAACTGACACGCAATATCATAAGGTTCATTAATATCCTTATTGAAATTATATGCGTTAGCAGAGCATCCGCCGCTGCAATAAAACTTGCAGAAGCAATCCTTGCATTTCTCCTTAGTATATACATTAGTATTATTAAAAGTAGTTCTTATATCAGGTCTTGTGATTCCGTCATATACATTACCCATAAGATATTCATCATGTCCTACAAACTGATGGCATGGGTAAAAATCACCCCATGGTGTTACTGCAAGATATTCTGTTCCGCATCCGCATCCAGAAAGTCTCTTGTATACACATGGTCCGCCTGTTAAATCCACCATGAAATGGAAGAAATTAAAGCCTCTTCCTTCCTTCTCTCTCTTAATCATCTCTACGGCAAGCTTATCGTATTCCTCATAAATCTTAGGAAGGTCTTCCACTCTGATTGCATAATCCTCTGAATCCTCCGCTACTACCGGTTCAACAGATATCTGCTTGTAACCCAAGTCTGCCAGACTTAATACATCCTCAGAAAAATCAAGATTGTGGTGGGTAAAAGTACCTCTCACATAATAGTTATTCTGATTACGCGACTCCGCCATCTTCCAGAACTTAGGCATTATCAAATCATAGCTCCCGCTTCCGTTTCTGAATGGTCTCATATTGTCATGGACTTCCTTACGTCCATCCACACTAAGCACCACATTGCCACATTCTTTATTGATAAATTCCTGAATCTCATCATTAAGAAGAACTCCGTTGGTTGTCATTGTAAAACGGAAAAGCTTATTATGTTCCTTCTCAAGACTTCTTCCATATTCAACAATCTCTTTAACAACCTGGAAATTCATTAACGGTTCACCGCCAAAAAAATCCACTTCAAGATTCTTTCTGCTTCCTGAGTTAGCCACAAGATAATCAAGAGCCTTCTTACCAACCTCTGCCGTCATCATTGCTCTTCTGCCATGATACTCACCCTCTTCTGCAAAACAATACTTGCAGGCAAGGTTACAGTCATGTGCAATATGAAGACACATAGCCTTAACAATATTGGTAGCTGCCTTCTCCTTGGTAAATCTATCTATATAGCTTTCATAAATATCTTCCGTAAAAAGAACTTCTTCGTCCTTAAGTGTCTGTATCTCTTCACAGGCCTCTCTTATATCAGCCTCGCTGTATCTGTCAGATAATTTCTGCACTATATCATCCACTGTGTTATCTGTAAACAATGGAATAATATCGTATACTATTTCGTCTACAACATGTACTGAACCACTATTTATGTCCAAAACAATGTTGTACCCATTATTCTTATACTGATGTATCACATCTGCCTCCTACGCAAAATAAGAGAGTGCAGGGATGCCTAAAGCTAATGGCGCTCCATATCAACACTCTCTCATCACTCTGTTTTATAAATAATTATTTATTCTCGCAGCTCTGATTACCTACTGTGCAAGATGTCTTACATGCTGACTGGCATGATGTCTGGCATTCTCCACATCCGCCCTTCTTAGCTGTCTCTTTAAGATTCTTAGTACTAATAGTCTTAATATGCTTCATAACGAGCCTCCTTATTTCATAAAAACTTCTATGATTATAACACAATACAATCCATAAATAAAGTCTTTTTTTAATCTTCTAATTCGATTTCTTTTCCTATAATTATTGCCTTGGAGCCGGCGCCATGTCCTACATCCCTTGTTACTGCCACAGGAACCTCCGGATTATCACATATTTCCATAAAAATATCTGATGCCTTCACGTCCCCTTTCGCTTCAAGCTCCGTATATGTACCTAAAAGTACACCATTCACCTCTTCAAAAGCACCCATCTGCTTTAACTGTCTGAAATAGGTTCTTACCCTTGCCTCTCCTCCGCCAAAGCTTTCTAAGAATAATATCTTATGTCTGAAGGACGGCATATAACCTGTTCCCGTAAGCTTCAAAAAACACCTTAAATTACCACCTATAACTACTCCCTCCATCTTATTCCCTCTTATAAAATCGTACTCAATGTCACACAAGTCGTCACTTTCACCTTTGAGAGTCATAATAAGATCTGCCATCTGTCTTTCTCCATGTTCAGATGCAACATTTCTAACCTGATACAGATACGACGGCACTCCGGTCTTATGATAAATCGCATTAATTACCGTAGTCAAATCACTATATCCAAAAAATGACTTCTCTTCTTCCTTAATCACGTCATAGTCCAGATATTCCAAAACTTCATTGGCAACATCTCCTCCTGACACGTCAAATATAGCTTTAATCTCAGGATTCGTGTACATATTCATTAATTCTCCGGCTCTTTCTTTAGCAGGAATCGCAACACCTAATTCCGGTCTGAATATAGTTCCTCTTACTGTCTTAATTCCCATATCGTAGAAATTATTCTCTACCTCATGGATTATCTCTTCCTTATCCGGTGAAATACCGTCCGAGCAGGCTATAAGGCCCACCGAGTCTCCTGTGTCTAACATATTATCTCCTTTTGTGTAATGAAAAAAAGTTGTGTGAAATCACACAACCTGTTAATTAATAGTGCAGTCGGCGGGACTTGAACCCGCACCCAGTAGCCCGGACTAGATCCTTAGTCTAGCGCGTA
>JAZQKW010000051.1:0-21132 GCA_045542375.1 Butyrivibrio sp. | reverse complement strand
TATTAATGGAGACGTAGCTGTAAGTGGAGGCTATACAGGTAATGGAGTAAGGGTTGGAGTAGTTGAAGAAGGACATCCTATAACCAGTCAAATGGGAAGTGATGCAGCGAATATTATTATTACTGATGCATATCCAACTTATACATCTCATGCGACTAAGGTATGTGGAATAATTAAAAAAATGGCACCTGATTGTACTATATATACCAGAGAGTCTTATAGGGTAGAAAATATTGTTTTAGCCTGTGAGGAACTAATAGAGAGTTATGATGTGGATGTTATTAATTTATCATGTGGTGCAAGCCTGAATGGACAATATGATGCTAATTCAAGAAATCTGGATAAGTTAGTCAAGTCATCAAAGGTTCCTATTGTTGTAGCAACAGGAAAAGTAGAATCCGGTGAAAGTGCAACAACCAAATATGTTAATCAGTTGGCTCTGGCACCTAATGTAATAGCTGTGGGAGGAGTTGATACTACCGGAACAGAGCAGTCTGCATCCGGAGCGTATACCTTAGGCAGTTATAGTCTGTACAGAGAAGTTATAACAGGTATTAACAGACCGGATATATGTGCACCGGGTAATGTACAGATATATTCATATTCAGATTGTGGAACCAGTTTAGCTACCCCACATATTACAGGAACCATTGTGCAGATGATGTCAAGGAATAGTGGTCTTAAGGGAAATGCTGAAGCGATTAAGGCAACACTGATGGCGAGTGCATCTTATAACGCAGGAACATCAATGGCATATACCGGTGGTGGTAATGTGTCTAATTACGAAGGTGCCGGAGTGGTGGATTCGGGTTTCTGTTATAGCGTAGCGGCAAACAGCAGATATATGCAGACCGTATTAGCATCAAGTACTACTTATTTCTATAAGGATATAACATGTAGTTCCACATCAGTCCCACTTAGAATTGCCTGTGCATGGGATGTGTCGACTGAAGATACTAGTACATATGTTACAGATTATGATATAAGAGTTTATAAGGATGGAGTATTTGTTGCATCAGCGTTATCATATTCTAACAGCACAACCAAGGGAAATACCAATTATGAAGTGTTGGAGATTCCTACGGCTACTTTAAAACAATATGGAACAGGTACATATCAGATAAAGGTAATGAGAAGCGGTAATTTTATAGGTAACGCTTTGATAAAAATGGGTCTTGCCTGGGGCCAGCAATAAATTAATAAAATAATAAGTATGTTATTCAGGGCGATAGCAGGAATGTCGCCCTGAATTTATGTGAGATAGGAGCAAAGATTTATGAAAATAGTTAATGTGTTAGTAATTATTATGGCGGTATGTGTTTTGTGCCAGTGTGTGTACATAAGAAAGCTTGTAAAGAATATAGTAAAGGCTAAGAGCACTAACGATACTAAAAGCAGAATACTTGCCATGATAGCACATGATATCAGGACGCCGCTTAACTCCATTATGGGGAATGTGGAGCTTGCCAAGGTGCATGCAGAGGATTTTGAACAGCAGGAATATCTTAGAAGGATAAAGTTATCCGGCGAAAATCTTATGACGATTGTTGATGAGATGATGGAATATGATGAAATAGAGAATGGGAAGGCTTCGGTGGTTAGCGGAACCGTTAATATAGATTCGATGATGAATAAAATAGAGACCTCTGTTAAACTGCAGGGTATGCATAAAAGACAGAAAATAGATATAAGTGCCGAGAAACTGGAATATTCCAATGTAATTACGGATGGAGCCAAATTATACAGAATATGCCAGAATCTTATGACTAACGCAATTAAGTATACTGAAAATGACGGGAATGTTCAGATGAGGATATGGGAGGAAAAGGAAGCTTCAGATGAAATGCTTTTGTGCATAAGGGTTAAGGATACAGGAATCGGAATGACAGAAGAATTTATGGCGAATATGTATAATCTGTATGAGCGTAACGGAAAGTCATCTGAAGGCGGATATGGATTAGGATTGTATATCGTTAAGCATATGGTTGAACTGCTTAAGGGTACTATTGAGTGTAAGAGTGCTGTGGGAGTGGGAACTGAGTTTACAGTGAAGATTCCTGTGACACCTAAAGAAGTTGCGGAGGAAGACAATAAGAAGCAGGAGAGAGAGGGACTTAAGGGGATGAGAGTGCTTATTGCAGATGATGTGAGAGCCAACAGAGAGATAGTGTCAGAGTATCTGAGTATGTATGGAATAGAATGCGATTGTGCAGAAAATGGAAGTCGCTGTGTTGAGATGGTAGATGATGGTGAAGAAGTGAAATATCACGCGGTTTTGATGGACGTTAATATGCCGGGCTTAAATGGAATAGATGCTACTAAGCATATAAGGGAAAAGAGTGATGTGCCGGTAATTGCAATAAGCGGTGACTCTGACCCGATGAGTGTTAGAAGATGTGATGAAGCAGGAATGAATAAATGTATTCAAAAACCTGTTGATTTTAAGATATTACTGGGTGTCCTTAAAGATATTTATTGCAAAGATACACATTAAAATGTAAAATAAGAGAGTATTAATTTTGAAAGGATTACCACAGAATGAATTATTCAGCGATAAGACATATTGCTAATAGATATTACTGTAAGGCAGTTGATAAGGATAAGTTTCTGTTTCGCATTCAGTGTGCCAGAGGAGATATGGAAGCTGTCAGGATACATTATCAGGACAAGAATATCCCGGTAGAGTATCTGGATACCAGACAGGATGCTCTTATGACTAAGGTGGCAACGGACAGGCATATTGATTATTACGAGATAATTATTGATATGCATGTAGGATGTCTGAGATATTATTTTGAATTTACCGACTGTGATGGTAATAAGACTTATTACGGTAATGGGGAATTTTTTGACGAGAACATTACTGATAATGACTATATGTTTAATTGCACCCAGACCTTTAAGGAAGAGGAAAGACACCTGATTCCTGAATGGGCTAAGAATAAGATTGTGTATCAGATTTTTGTATCCAGATACGCAACTTCACAGTATGTTGAAGAGAAGCTGTGGTACAAGTCTCCTATCGGATTCAGAGATAATCTTAAGGGAGATTTGAAGGGGATAATATATGAGCTTGATTATCTTAAGGAGCTTGGAGTAGATGTGGTGTATATGACACCTGTATTTGCTTCCGGCAGTTCTCATAAATATGATACGGATGATTATTTCAGAATTGATCCGTCTTTTGGAACTATAGAGGATATGAGGGAATTGGTTGATAAGGCACACCGGTTAGGAATGAAAGTTATTCTGGATGCGGTATTTAATCATACATCAACCAATTTTTTTGCTTTTGCAGATGTTATGCGTAAGGGATTTCAGTCGGAATATAAGGATTGGTACTATATAGAGGGATTTCCTATTGATAAGGGAAGTATGAAGAGAAAGCCTAATTATAAGACTTTTTCCTATTTTGGCGGGATGCCAAAGGTTAATCTTAATAACGAAGAGGCGGCTAAGTATTTTGTGGAAGTGGGCTGCTACTGGATTCGTGAATGTGATATTGACGGATGGAGACTTGATGTGGGGGATGAGATTTCTCATGTATTCTGGAAGCGTTTTAAGAGTGCAGTAAGGAATGTCAAGGGGGATGTACTGTTAATTGGTGAGGATTGGCAGTATGGAAATGATTATCTTGATGGAGATGAATGGGACAGTATTATGAACTATTCTTTTTTCAGGATGATGAAAGGATTTGTAGCGGAGCAGAGAATTACTGCAACGGAATTTCTTGAAAAATTAGGATTTGTCAGAGGTTTTTTTGGACCTCAGATATATCCGGTGTTGTGGAATCTTTTTGACAGTCACGATACTGCAAGATTTCGCAATATGTGTGGTGAGGATGTAAGAAGGCTCAGGCTGGCAGCAGGAATGCAGCTGCTTCTGCCGGGAATGCCATTTATATATTATGGAGACGAGCAGGGGATGACAGGGGGAAATGATCCTGATTGCAGAAGGGGTATGCTGTGGGGCGAAGAGTATCAGGATAAGGATACTTATCTGTGGTATAAGCGTATTATTGAGCTTCGTAAGGAATACAGATGTATTACGGAGGGCGTGGTAACTTATGCCGAGGGTATGGATGATGAGAGAATTATCATTATGGAGAGGGAGCTTGAGGGAGAGGGATGTGTCTGTGTATTTAATGGCTCAGACAGTGTGCATTCCTTAGACCGGTACAAGGGAAGAATGAATTTAATAACCGGTCAGATTTTTGACGGTTGTATTAAGGAATATGAAGTTTTATTATTAAAATAACGGAGGATATAAGATGAGTGTTTATCTTGAAAAAGCAAAAGAATTAAGAGCTATTACGGAGGTGCATTACAATTGTGCCCAGGCGGTTATTGTGCCATTTGCAGAGGATGCAGGCATGACAGAGGATGCGGCGTACAATGTGGCAGCCAATTTTGGAGCAGGTATGAAAATGGCATCAGTGTGTGGAGCTATAACAGGTGGTCTTATGGTACTTGGTTTATTTGGGCTTGACAATGCACAGATAATTGCTTCATACTATCAGCAATTAAAGAATAATCACGAAGGTTTCCTTGATTGCGGTAATCTTCTTAGAATCAATCATGAGGCCGGCAGAGAGAAGAAGCCTCACTGTGATGAGATGGTATATGAATGTGTTCTTCTTGTTGAGAATATTTTGAGGGAGAACGGTAAAATTAAATAGTATCAGGAGGCGGATATATGAGCGTTTTTAGTGAGAGAAGAGAACAGATGATGATTATGCACCCTTATGATGAGGTTATCTCTGAGAGAAAATACAACGCAGTTCTTGGAGGAACGGTTCTCTGGGGTATTGTAATCAACGTGCTTTTATGTTACTTTTGTGGGGATTTAGTTTTAAGACTTAATCCAATAGCCTTTTATCTGGGTTATTTTATAATGGTTATAGCAGGAACTATAATTACAATTAAGTCATCCAATCCTTTCGTAAGCTTTCTTGGATACAATATGGTTGTGCTGCCGGTAGGGCTTGTAGTTGCAAGTGTGGTTACCTTGTACGGCGGACTTGATTCTTCGGTAGTATTCCATGCTTTTCTGTTTACGGGAATAATTACAGGTTGTATGATTACGCTGAGTATTGGTTATCCGGGATTTTTTGCAAGAATTGGCGGATTGCTATTCGGAATTCTGGTTGGAATGTCCTTGTGCCTGTTGTTCAGCTGGTTATTCGGATTTGATACCTACTGGTATTCATGGCTTGGTGCGATTCTTTTCAGCCTTTACATCGGATATGACTATTGGAGGGCTCAGACCTATATTAAAACTGTGGATAATGCAGTGGACAGTGCTGCGGCGATTTATTTGGATATAGTTAATCTGTTCCTTCATTTATTAAGAATTTTTGGAAGAAGTGACGATTAATTAACATAAGATTATGGAGTGACTTGAGATGAAGTTAAGAGATATTATTGGAAAAGATAAAGTGACCCTGTCTTTTGAGGTGTTTCCGCCTAAGACTCAGACTAATTATGAGTCTGTGTTTGATGCGGCAATGAGTGTGGCGTCATTGAAGCCGGATTATATGAGTGTTACCTATGGTGCCGGTGGAAGTACAAGAGAGAACACTGTTAAGTTTGCTGATGCAATTCAGAGTAAATATGGTGTTACGACTATTGCACATCTTACCTGTGTTGGTGCAACCAAGGCAGATATACGACGGTCTGTTGAGGAGATGAGGGCTGCAGGAATTGAGAATATTCTTGCGTTGCGCGGAGACAGACCGAAGGATTATGAAGGAGAGCCGTTTGTTGATTTTCATTATGCGTCAGAGCTTATAGCGGAGATTAAGACTATGGGTGATTTCTGTATAGGTGGAGCCTGTTATCCGGAAGGTCATACAGAAGCTGCCAACAAGAAAGAGGATATTCTTAATCTTAAGAAGAAGGTTGATGCAGGATGTGAATTCTTAACTACTCAGATGTTTTTCGATAATAATATTTTGTACAATTTCCTTTACAGAATAAGGGAACAGGGCATAACCGTTCCTGTAATTCCGGGAATAATGCCGATTACAAGAGCGACACAGGTTAAGACGGCGGTGCAACTTTCGGGCACCAATGTACCGGAGAGATTCCGTAACCTTGTGGACCATTTTGGAACTAATCCGGCGGCAATGGAACAGGCGGGTATTGCGTATGCAACGGACCAGATTATTGATTTGATTGCTAACGGAATTAATAATATTCATGTATATTCAATGAATAAACCTCATATCGCAGAGGGTATTATGAAGAATATTTCGGAGATGATTGGCTGATGAATATTTCAGAGATATTGAGATATCTTGGATATGGGAATAACACTCCGGACGAACGTACTATGGAGTTAATTGATATATGTATTAATGAGGTTGAAGCGGCTGCAGATTATAAAAGTGTCTGCAGACGCTTTAATGTGCATATATCGGGTGATGATATCAGAATAGGCAATCTGCAGGTTAAAAGTGGGGCCCTGGCAGCTAATCTTAGAGGTTGTGATGAGGTGATTTTGATGGCAGTCACACTTTCTGTGGGAGTGGACCGTATTTTGAACCGTAATATAAAGCTTGATATGGCGAAGGCTGCTGTTATACAGGCTGTTGCCGCTACGGCGATTGAGGAATACTGTGACAGGCGCCAACGAGAGATTGAAGAGGAAGTCAGAGGGGAAGGGTATTATGTAAGACCGAGATTCAGTCCGGGGTATGGGGATTTTTCTCTGGAAGTACAGAGTGCTTTTCTTGAGATGACAGATGCAACGAAGTTAATAGGAATAACCTTAACTGACGGTGGGATTATGGTTCCTGAAAAATCCGTAACCGCAGTAATTGGACTTACTAAAACAGATAAAAGAGGATAACTATGGGAATTTTAGATGAACTTGGCAAAAAAATATTGTTTTGTGATGGTGGTCTTGGCTCACTGTTGCAGGAGAAGGGATTAAAGCCCGGAGAACTTCCGGAAACCTGGAACCTTACTAAGCCTGAGGTGCTTATAGACATTCATAAGGCATACCTTGAGGCAGGAGCGGATATTATTAATGCTAATACCTTTGGTGCCAACAGATTTAAATTCGATAATCTTGAGGAGATAATCACGGCAGGAATCAATAACGCCAAGCAGGCGGTTAAGGAGAGCGGTCGCAAGGCATATGTGGCACTTGATATGGGTTCTTGTGGCAAACTTCTTAAACCTATGGGAACACTGGATTTTGAAGAGGCGGTGGACGTATTTGCTGAAGTAGTAAGAATCGGAGATAGGGCAGGTGCGGACCTCATTCTTATAGAGACTATGAGTGATACTTATGAGCTCAAGGCGATTATGCTTGCTGCCAAGGAGAATTCATCACTTCCTGTTATGGCAACGGTTGTTTTTGATGAAAAGGGCAAGCTTCTCACCGGGGCAACACCGGAGGCAGTAGTTGCTCTGCTTGAGGGACTTCATGCAGATGCAATAGGAATTAACTGTGGACTTGGGCCAAAGCAGCTTAGAGATGTGTTTGAGAGAATGATAAAATGTGCATCAGTTCCACTTATTATTAATCCTAATGCAGGACTTCCACGTTCTGAAAACGGCAAAACCGTATATGATGTGGGACCGGAAGAATTTGCAGAGGATATGGAGCAGTTAGTTCGTATGGGTGCGGCAGTTGCAGGCGGATGTTGTGGAACTACACCGGCACACATCAAAGCATTGACGGACAGATGCAGAAATATTGAGCTTTCTCAAGTTGCTGAAAAGGATATTACCCTTGTGTCTTCATATTCACATGCTGTTGAGATTGGTAAGGTGCCTGTAATTATTGGTGAAAGAATCAATCCTACAGGTAAATCCAAATTCAAGCAGGCGCTCCGTGACCATAATATGAATTACATTCTTGAGGAGGGTGTAAAGCAGGCTGATTCAGGAGCACATATTCTTGATGTTAATGTGGGACTTCCTGAGATAGACGAGCCGGCAATGATGAAGGATACGGTATACGAGCTTCAGAGTATTCTTGACCTTCCGCTTCAGATTGATACGACGGACGTGGCTGCAATGGAAGCAGCTATGAGAATATACAACGGAAAGCCTATGATTAATTCCGTTAACGGCAAAACAGAGGTTATGGAAGCTGTTTTCCCTCTTGTTGCAAAATACGGTGGTGTGGTTGTAGGTCTTACCCTTGATGAGGATGGAATTCCCGGTACTGCAGAGGGCAGACTTCAAATAGCGGACAAAATATATGCCAAGGCGGCTGAATACGGTATTAAGGCAAAAGACATTGTTATAGATGCACTTACGATGACTATGAGTACGGATGATAAGTCAGCAGATATAACTCTTGAAACAGTAAGAGAAATCACACGCAGAGGTGGAAGAACAGTACTTGGAGTGTCTAATATATCTTTTGGACTTCCACAGAGAGAACTGATTACATCTGCTTTCTATACAATGGCTATGAATGCAGGACTATCAGCAGGAATTATCAACCCTAATTCCAAACTTATGATGCAGGCTTATGATACATTTATGGTGCTTTCCGGCAATGACAGTCAGTGTGGAAGATATATTGAAAAATACGCAGTAACCCCTGAGGGAGAGGCGAAGGTTACACCTGTTAAGGCTGAAGGAATGAGTCTTAAGGATAGCATAATCAAAGGCTTTAAGGATCAGGCATATGAGAAGACGGTGGAACTTCTTAAAACTAAAGAGGCAATGGATATTATCAATGAGGATTTGGTGCCTGCACTTGATGTAGTTGGAAAAGGCTTTGAAAAGGGCACAATGTTTTTGCCACAGCTTCTTATGAGTGCTGATGCTGCGAAAGCCGGCTTTGAAGCGATTAAGGAAGCGATGTCAGCCAAAGGAAATGCCGACAATAAGAAAGCAACCATTGTTATTGCTACAGTAAAAGGCGATATTCACGACATTGGTAAAAATATTGTTAAGGTTCTTTTGGAAAATTACAGCTACGACGTGATTGACCTTGGAAAAGATGTATCACCTGAGGAAGTGGTTGCCAAGGTTAAGGAGACAAATGCACCTCTTGTAGGACTTAGTGCTCTTATGACAACTACGGTTGTAAGCATGGAAGAGACCATTAAGGAGCTTCGTAAGGAATGCCCATGGTGCAAGGTCATGGTTGGCGGTGCTGTTTTGACTAAAGAATACGCGGATATGATTGGCGCGGATTTTTATGGAAAAGATGCGATGCAGTCAGTATACTATGCAGAAAAATTATTTGGATAATGAGAAAGAGGAGAATCGGCTATAGAACCGAATTCTCCTCTTTCCTGTTTAATTAATTAGAAAGGAAAAAAATTATCTCTCTTCTGCAGGGAGTATTCCCGGTCTGAGGTGAAGTACCTCCATATACACAGGAACACCATTATCATATTTCAGAGAAACTTCTCCGTTAATAAGCGGTCTTACATAATCTATTAATTCCTTGGTAACGTCATTGCCGCGCTCGTTAATCCATTCAACCGGAACAGACTTGGCCTCATTGGCAATGCCGGCGATTTCTGCATAATCATAATCAATAGTATAAGGGTTATCAGTACGCTTCATAACAACCATTGATGCGGTAATTCCTTCTTCAGCAAGTGTAACAGCCTTCATACCTGAACTGAAGGATTCATCAAGGTCAGTCTGTGATGCACAGTGAGCAGCGCAACGCTGTAAAACATTAACCTCAACGGAGCGAACCTTAACACCAAGCTCGTTCTTAACAATCTCTGCAAGTACCTGTCCGGCACCGCTTAACTGCTTGTGTCCGAAGTTATCAGCAACGCTGTCTCCGGCACTTATATAATTGCCATCCTTATCTCTGATGCCCTCAGATATTGCAACAATAAGGTTATTGCTGTGGGTAAGGAAGTTACGGGCATCCTCTACAAACTTGTCCTTATCAAAGGCTACCTCAGGAAGATAGATAAGATGAGGAGCTGAGTTGTATACATTTCTTGCAAGGGCAGATGCGGCAGTGAGCCATCCTGCATCACGTCCCATAATCTCAACAATGGTTACACTCTTAACTGCGTAGATAAAGGTATCATGTGCAATTTCAAGAAGTGAAGTGGCGATATACTTGGCAGCAGAACCAAATCCAGGTGTGTGGTCTGTTACCATAAGGTCATTGTCAACAGTCTTAGGCACACCGATAATTCTTACGTTACTACCGATAAGCTTGGCATATTCAGATAACTTAAGGACTGTGTCCATGGAATCATTACCACCGATATAGAAAAATGCACCTATATTGTAACGTTCAAACTGTTCGAAAATACGTCTGTAATCAGAATCATCCGTCTTGTAGTCAGGAAGCTTGTAACGGCATGAGCCAAGATACATTGCAGGGGTATGCTTAAGACACATAAGTCTGTCTTCGTCTTCTGAAAAAATCTCTGTTAAATTCAGTACACGGTTATCGAGAATTCCTAAAATTCCGTTAACTGAACCGTAAATAGTGTCATAGACATCAGAGTTCGTTACCCCCTTAATAACGCCTGCAAGGCTTGAATTAATTGCTACAGTAGGTCCGCCTGACTGTGCAACAAAACAATTAGGTCTGTTCATATTGTAATCCTCGTATATTCGTATGATACCTTAATTTTAAGGGAGGGGGAAGGGAATGTCAAGGTGTGAAAATTGAATTGATATTGTAATGAGTAATATGTTATTATTAATGCAATATAACAACGCTTTGGAGATGGATAAGATGGTTAATTATTATCTAATTACATTTGTAATTGCACTTATATGCCTTGTGGCAATGTTGTGTACATATGAGATGAATCAGGTTAATTTTTTTATACTTGCTTCTATGGTATTAAGCGTATTATCAAATGCGGGATATTTACTGATAGCTTTATCGCATAATGTGAATGAGGCTGTTATTGCAAAAAAAATAACTTACCTTGGCGGCTGCTTTAGTCCTGTTTTTATGATATATCTGATTTTTGCCATATGTAACTATCGGATGAGCAGAAAATTGAAATTAGGAATAATGTTGCCTGCACTAGTGGTTTATAGTATGGCGTGTACCATAGGATATAACGATTTTTACTATAAGGATATGTACTTATATGAATTTGCCGGTGCTAAGGTGCTTGGCAGTACATATGGTCCGGGGCACACATTTCTATATGTATTGTTAATTGGATATATTTTGGTGCAGATAGCACTGATTGGATACAGCTTTGCAAGAAAGAAAGTGGTGTCACGTAATAATCTGATTATGCTTGTGGCGATTACAAGTATTAATGTGGCGTCGTTTCTTATAGGAAGATTCATAAACCCGGCTATTGAGGTAATGGCAACTGTATATGTTATAGATGGCTTTATTTTATTCTATATGAAAAAGAAATGGAAATCATATAATGTCACGGACAACATTCGTAAATTAAGCGAAAGAAACGAAATGTACGGATATGCCTTTGTTGACAGTAGAATGAGATTTTTAGGATGTAATGATAAATTGCTTGATGTTTTTCCTTGGTTTGCATTATGTGAGGTTGATGAATATTTAAGCAATAATAAAGAGTCAGGAGACATTCTTAAGTTATTCGAGCAGTGCAGTAAAACCGGCTTTGTTGAATGCGGATATGAGATTTCTGATAAACATTATGAATGTCATGTAGATGCGATGATGGACAGAAATAAATGTATCGGATATATGCTTGAGATGGAAGAGGATACAGATAAATGGATGTACACCAAGCTTCTTGCTGAACATAACAGTAATCTTGAGAATTTCCAAAAAGAGCTTGAGAAAAAGGTTGATGAACAGACCTTTGAAATTAGCCAGCAGAAGAAACAGATTGATGAGCTGTATATGAACACAGTTATTGCATTGAGTGATGCAGTTGATGCAAAGGATAGATATACAAGCGGTCATTCAAAGCGTGTGGCGGCATATTCAAAGATGATTGCAATTAAGCTTGGAAAAAGTCCTGAGGAGCAGAATGAAATATATCGTGCAGGCCTGCTTCATGATGTGGGCAAAATCAGAGTTCCGGAGGAAATAATTAATAAACCGGGTAAGCTTACTGATGAAGAATACAATATAATTAAGGTTCACTCTGTTACAGGATATCATATTTTGAAAGGTGTATCTGAAAATATAGCAGTTGCGGCAAAACATCATCATGAAAGATATGATGGTAAAGGTTATCCTAATGGACTTGCAGGTGAGGAGATTCCGGAGATTGCAAGAATTCTTGGAGTGGCAGATGCGTATGATGCAATGGCAAGTAACAGAAGTTATCGTAATGCTCTTCCGCAGGAGGTTGTACGAAGTGAAATTGAGAAAGGCAGAGGAACTCAGTTTGATCCGCATATAGCAGATATAATGCTTGATATGATAGACGATGACAAGGAATACAGTTTAAAGCAGAATGATTCGCGTAAGAAAAAGATTCTCTGTGTGGACCAGGATGCACCGGACAATGAAGCTATCATCCGTATTATGGAGGATGAGCCGATGTATGAAGTAATTGCAACTGAAAGTATAGATGAGGCAATGAAAATAATAGAGAAGCATCATTTTAATCTGTTATTTATGGATGCCAAATTATGGAATGATGCAACTAAGCTGATACAACATGTCAGAGAAGTTCACAGAGTTCCGATTGTTCTTTCAACAGATGATGCTGCACTTGAGATATTTAGAGCATCTGACAGATACGATTGTGATGATTATATAACCAAGCCGTTCTTACCATTATTGGTTAAGGAAGTGGTATATAATATGACAAGAGAATTATAATAATAGGTTGATTTTGTTAAGGGGAGTATGATAATATGGGATGTACGCGGATATGGTGGAATTGGCAGACACGCCAGATTTAGGTTCTGGTGCGCAAGCGTGCAGGTTCGACTCCTGTTATCCGCATTCAGATATAATCTTTTTTATTAAATTGTTGTGTCATTTTTTGTCATTTGTGGTATAATAAGTGTAAGGACTTGATATGGATAGGAGGGATATATATGACATATGAAGAACTTGTTAAAGAAGTCAGAGATGCATATAGTGGAGTGGATGTAAGCAATATTGGAGAGCATGTTGCGATTGAGGTTAATATCAGAGGTGAAGCAGAAGGCGCTTTTTACATAGAGATTAGAAGAGAACGCGTTCTTGTCGAGCCTTATGAATATTATGACAGAGATGCAATTATTACAACCTCGGCAGAGATTATACTTGCGATTGCAAGAGGGGAACTTGATGTGGAAGAAGCAGATAATTCCGGTAAGGTTCGTATACGAGGTAACCTTGACAAGACATATCTGTTGAATGAGATTATTTATCCTAAGAAATAATATGAGGAGTGTCCGGGATGGTGGCACCGCGGATGGTACATTTGCCCTTGACAGTATTATGTAATATTGTCAGGGGCTTTTTATTATATAGAAAATATGATAATATGATTAAAGAGGTGACTTTAATTGGATATAGTTATTGATTTAAAGAATTATACGAAAACAGATTCTTTTTTTAACCGGACTGCGGCAAGAGGTATCATCAGAAATGGAGATAAATATCTTATGATTAGGAGTCGCTATGGAGACTATAAGTTTCCGGGCGGAGGTGTAGAAGAAGGAGAGGAACTGACAGATACTCTTATCAGAGAAGTGAAGGAAGAGACAGGATATATTGTTAAGCCTGAGACAATTAATTTATACGGGACTGCATTGGAGAAGAGGGCAGGAGAGACAGCGGATGTTATGATTATGAGGTCTCATTATTATCTGTGTGATATAGAAGATGATATGACGGACAGAGCGTTAGATGATTACGAGGAAGAGTATGGGTATAATGTAATATGGACAACTCTTAAAGAGGCAGCAGATAAGAACAAGATGGTGTCAGATATAGAACGGTGTCCATGGGTTGTAAGGGATACGAAGGTTATGGAATATATAATGGAGAATGAATAGGATGCGAAGAATACTGACACTTGATGCACAGAATTATACGGAGGATATGCCGGTATTTACCAAAACAGTGGTTAAGGCAATTATCCGTAATGAAGAGGGTTTGATTGCAATGCAACAGGCAGGAAACGGAGTGTATAAGATTCCTGGTGGAGGAATAGAGGAAGGGGAGAGCTGCATAGAGGCACTGGAGAGGGAGGTGCTTGAGGAAACAGGTCTTATTGTTGTGCGTGATAGTGTGACTGAGATTGGAGAAATTCTTGAGATGAGAGAAGACTTGTTTAACAAGGGAACCAAGTATGTTGCGTATACATATCTGTATTATTGTGATGTTGAACAGGAGGTTCGTGAAACCCATATGACAGAATCGGAAATTGCTAAAGGGTTCAAGCCTGTATGGGTTTCGGCGGATGAGATAATTAAGACTAACAGACCTATGGGACAGGATGTGATTACGGACAGAGATACCGCAATAATTGAAATGGTGAAAACTAAAGAAATTTAAATAAATCTGGCAAAAAATTAATATACAAATGATAATTCAGTATGGTAAAATATAGATAACCATACTGAATTTTTTATTCTATAGTAAATACAGGGTTATATTAAAGTAGGAACGTAACAAGATGAATATTATTGATGTAGAGTACTATTATAACTATTATAAGAAGAGTATTAGTGTTATTAAAAGAATAGAGAATAAGTTGTTGCGATGTGCATATTCGTATGATAAGTGGACTGAGCTTTTACGAGAGAAGTCTGCTACCATAAGAGAACTCTATGAAGGCAATGAGAAACACCTTAAGGAGCTTCTTAACATAACAGTTGACAGCCTTAATAAGGAGTTGGCTGATAAGATAATTACGCACATTGATTTTTTTGTGTCCGAAGGATACAGGGATTATCAGATGGTTGTATCGGTTCTCAATGTGCTTACAGAGTATTACGAGGTTAACGGACCGGGATACAGATTGTTTGACTGTTATTTTTATATGGGATTGCAGCTCATGGAGACTCACGATTATCAGAAGTCGGGAGAGTATTTTGAGAAGGCATTGAATGTATATGATAATCCAATGGAATGCGAGGAAGAGTGGAGAAGATTCTGGATTATGTGCTGTCATTATTACAGACTTCTTGCTGCAGTGTGTGATGAAAGTGTTGCCCAATATGACATATACAGATATCAGAAGAGAGCTTTGAAAATATGGCTTAGCAGAGAGAATGTAATTAATCATATGGATGATATGAGATACAGAGCCATTGCTAATATTCTTCATTCTCTGCCATGTGTTGCAATAGACAGATGGATTAGGAATGGTGAAGAGGTCATTCCTGAGTTGATGGGCAAGATTAAGCTGGAATACGAGATTCAGTACAGCGAATATGATGGAGATGAACTTAAGGTTAATAATAATATTTATGTAACTTATCATAAGTACCAGTATGTGACAGGTGTTATTACATGGGAAGAATACAGTGAGCTTGTTCGACTTAAGTATTATTATGAACGCGAGAATGAGAGAATCTTTTCGTATGGGAAGTCTGATTTTATGGATCTGTTTAACGACGAAATTCTTGATGATGATTTTGACGTTAATAAGCTGTTCTATATGAACCATTCTTATACATATGTTAACAGCCTCATTCCTGAGATGATTGATGTTCAATACAGTGATGAGTATTTTGAGGAAATTGAGAGATATTTTAATTTCTTACCTGTTGTCAGTGGCGACTATTTTGTTGATTACATGATAGACGTATTTATTAAGAAAATCTTCAAATATACAGAGAATGTTGATGATGTAATAAGGATTATAGAGAAGATATTCCTTAACAGACAGGTTATGACTGTAATTCACAGTGAGATGGTAAGTAAGCTTGCTACACTTATGACAAGGAGATTTCTTAACAGTGCGCCGGAGATATTTATTGGTCAGTGCGGAACAACCAGTGCTGAAGAGGTTAAGGAACATAGTGAAGATATATTGAGGTTTGTGTCTAATGCAGCCAAGCTTCATGACATTGGAAAAATCATGTGTGCAGACATTATTAATCTTCAATCAAGAAGAATATCAGATGTGGAGTTTTCGATTATTAAGGAACATCCGGATAATGGAGCGGAGATTCTTGAGTCAATTCCTGCAACTGAACCATATAGGGATATTGCACTGGGACATCATAAGGCATACAATGGCAAGTTTGGATATCCGTTAGGATTTGATAACACTATGTCATCTAAGAGAGTTATAATAGATATTGTTAAGATATGTGACTGTATAGATGCGGCAACGGATATATTAGGAAGAAATTATGCAAAGGCAAAATCCTTTGAGACTGTACTTAAAGAGCTTATTGACGGAGCAGGAGAGAATTATTCAGATGTGATAGTTGAACTTATTACTAAGGATAATGAACTTATTCATCAGATAAGCTGGTTTACAAGAGAAGAAAGACGTCACACATATTATGAGATATACAAAAATATGGTAGCTGATAAGGTGGATTTTGTATTTGACGATGAGCTTCATGTTAGAGAATATATTGATGAAGATATAGAAGATATTGTAAGGATGCGAGGCAAGTCAGAGATTACAATCCTTGAGAAATATCACAAATGCAGAGATAATGCATATGTATTATCAGATGGTTATGGCATTCTGTACGGATATATTTTTATGGAAGCTAAGGGTGAGACTCTTGAAATTGTAGATTTATACATAGACAAGAAGGACCGAAGAAAAGGAAATGGTTCATATATGCTTGCCGAAGTAGAGAAGATAGTCAGAAAGAAAGGCTTCCGTAAACTCAGCATTCCTAATGTTACGGAGGGTCATGTTGATAAATTCTTCTGGTATAGTGAATTTACTGATTATGATGACAATAAGTACTTGCAGAAATATCTATAATTATGGGTTATGAGTATGAGATTCAGATATGCGGTTCAAGATGATTTAGATTCGATTCTTGAACTATACAGAGAATGTATTGGAACAGAAGGCTGCACATGGGATGAAGGATATCCTGATAGGGCAATCTGTCAGAGGGATATTACAGAAGGAAGACTTTTGGTAATGGAAGATGAGGGCATAGTAAGTGCCATATCTTATGAATGTAGTGAGGATATTAATGGAATGCCTGTATGGAATGGCGATGACAGAAAGGCAGTTAGTATGTCACGATTGGTTGTAAGACGGGACTATCGCAATCAGGGACTCGGAAGAAGGATGATTCTTCGTACGATGGAGGAACTTAAGGAAAAGGGTTATAAGTCTGTCAGATATTTAGTTAGTCCTGATAATAAAAGGGCGTTGTCTTCATATCGGTGTTTACAGTTTGATAAGGTGGGAGAGGTTGATTATGCGGGCGTGCACTGGTATGCATATGAGAAGAGTCTTTTTCATACGGAGCAGTTGATAACGGGAAAATATTCATACGGAATATGGAGAAGATTTATAGAGGCTGTGGAGAAATACAGGCTGATTAGAGACGGAGACCGAATTGCCGTATGTATATCAGGTGGTAAAGATTCCATGCTTCTTGCAAAGCTTATGCAGATGGTGGAGCGCAATGGAATGTATAATATATCAGTTGAGTATCTTATGATGAATCCGGGATATAAGTCTGAGGATATGAAGAGGCTTTTACTGACGGCAGAACTTCTTGGAATTGAACTGAAGGTGTTTGATACTGATGTGTATGCAGATACTGATTCGATTAATGGTAATCCATGTTTTTTCTGTGCAAGAATGCGAAGAGGCTATCTGTACCGTAAAGCGAAGGAGTTGGGTTGCAACAAAATAGCTTTGGGGCATCATTATAATGATGTTATAGAAACCATACTTATGGGAATGTTATATGGGTCTCAGGTACAGACAATGTTACCAAGGCTTGAAAGTGACAATGTTGAGGGTATGGAACTTATAAGACCTATGTATCTTGTGAGAGAACAGGATATTAGGGACTGGAGTATGGCTACGGGATATTCTTATGTGAAGTGTGCCTGCGGAATCAGGAATGACGGAGAGCAGGAAGATACAACAAGACTTAAGATTAAGAATCTTATAAGAGATTTAGCTAAGGATAATCCTGCGGTTGAAGCCAACATATTTGGCAGTGTTATGAATGTAGATGTCAACAAAATAATGAGTTATAAAATTAACGGAAAGACATATAGTGTATTGGATAATGAGCAGACTGATTAAGGCAGTCTGCTCATTGTACTGTTATGATAATTGGTGTCATTGCTTACATCCTTGCCGAACCATTCCGGAGGATTGTAAGACATTGCCTGCTCAATATTTTTGAATTCAACTTCTGCAAGAATCAGCCCCTGAAATCTGCCCTCAAATATATCAAGCTCAATTATAAGACCATTGGCTTCAGGAATTTCGTAACGTGTCTTGGTAATGATATTCCCGTCTGCTTTGGATAATAGGTGAGAGTAGCCTTCAGCCGTAAGTGGAAGATTATATTCCTCTCTTGCAACAAAACCCGCTGATTTGTAGGTAAGGTAGTAATCATCATTGTCACGTCTTACCCTTACAACCGGTTCGGTGCACAGGTATGCCTGCTCTATTTTTCTTGCTTTATAAGAATTAAGTGAAAAAGGAATTTCTTTAATTAAAAATTTTCTTTCTATTTCCATTGAAATATCCCTCCTTATATGATTAAAATAACATATATAAGTTAAAATAACTATAAGAAAGAAGGAAAAATTATGAAATTATACACTTTTCTTGCTGGAGGCTTTGAAACTGTTGAAGCACTGTGTGTTGTTGATATTTTAAGAAGAGGCGGTGTTAATGTAACAACTGTATCTATAACGGAAAATAATCGCGTAGAATCTAAGCAGGAGGTTACAGTTATTGCAGATAAGATTTTTGCGGATTGTGATTTTTCAGATGGTGATGCACTGTTTCTTCCGGGAGGAATTCCGGGTACACCGAATTTGAAAGCACATGCAGGACTTAAAGAGCTTATACATAAATATAATGATGAAGGAAAGTACATTGCTGCCATATGTGCTGCACCAACCATTCTTGGAGTTAACGGACTTCTTGAAGGGAAGAGGGCAACCTGCTATCCGGGATGTGAAGATGAGCTTTATGGAGCGGAATATACTGCTTCAGATGTTGAGATAGACGGCAATATTATTACATCTAAGGGAATGGGAACAACTATTGAACTTGGACTTAAGCTCCTTGAGATATTAGTTAATAAAGAAATGTCTGATGAAATCGGAAAGGCAATTATGTATTTAAAATAATTAGGAAAAAATTGTCATAATATTTACACGAATGTAACACATAATAAGATTACAACAGATAGCTGTTGTATAGATAGAAACATTTAATGTGTGGAGGTAAATATCATGAATAAGTCTAGTAACAAAATGACTGTTCCTGAAGCAAAGGGTGCAATGAACAAGTTCAAAATGGAAGTTGCAAACGAGTTAGGTGTTAACCTTAAGGAAGGTTATAACGGTGACTTAACATCTAGAGAAGCCGGTTCCGTTGGTGGAGAAATGGTTAGAAAGATGATTAAGAGACAGGAAGAGCAGATGTCTAAGTAATAAGCATCTGTAAAAAAGTCCCCTGAGTGAATTGTTATTCATTCAGGGGATTTTAATTTTATAAGAAAAAGTTCATATAGTGATAGGGTAAAAATACCTTCTGGATATATTTTGCCGGTGTAAAATACATTCCTACATCAATAAATATTGGGCAAAATATGATGCAGCACAGAAGCAGTACAGGGATGCAGGCACTTAGTATTTTGCTTGTTCGTGTAATACTCATCAGAACAAGGTTGAATATCATTATGGCAATTACATACAGCAACATTCCCAAAACTTCACGTCCGAAGGTGGCACAATCTTTTGAAAAGATAAGTGTCAGAAGTGAACTTATACCAAAAAACAGTGTTGGTATTACAATGTACACTAATTTGGTAATTCTTCGGTAATTACCGGTAACAGTCTGGAATACGCCGGATTCATTATCCTTTTGCCATAATACGCAACCAAATAATCCTGCAAGAAATATCATTATTGCAAGAAGACCACGGATTGGAAAGGTAAAGGAATCGGTCAGTTCACCTGGTTGTAAGCTTCCGTTAGGCGCACATGTCTGAAGATTGACTTGAAGAAGTCGCTCCCCGTTTATGTAATGGTCATAAAGCTCGAAAACCTCATCATGATAATCGCCCTCTGGAAAATTCTGTGATACATTTAAGTAATTATCAAGAATGTTGTATCCATGATATTTAATTAATTCGGCGTATACAATCTCATTAATTGATAGTTGTAATGTGGATGATGGTAATGATAATACTGTAATGCAGCCCGTAATATCAAGATATTTAAGGCGCTCCGGCATATCATCAGGGATAATATATCCGCATACAAGATGTTCATCAATTATATTATTTTCCATTTCAATACGGTCTTCATATTTAATAAAATCCACAAAGTCAGATGATTCGGTAAGGGCGTTGACTAAGGAGTTGGCAAAAGCATCATCTGAATTGTTCTCAATATACAAGCCAACGGTATATCTGCTGCTATCCTCATTTGAAGGTATTTTCGTAATTGCAAAAATTGCAATTGGAAATATGAGCATGAGTGCAATGAAGAGAGGGCTTGTAAGCTGTCTTTTTGCTAAAATAATAAACCAAGTCGTGAATTTCTTCATTTATCTGTCCCTCCCTTTTAAATATGTAATTCCAATTGAACCGCCTAAGAATATTACCCCATATGCTGTAGAGTATATAAGGGATGTAATATGAGTGGTTCCCTGATTAACTGCTTCATATAGGTTACACCAGTGTCTAACCGGAAGGTAAGAACCAATACGTGCAACCGTATCAGGAAGAAATACGGAAGGTAAAATTCTTCCACAGGCATATATCATCAATAATGAAGACAGAAAGATAAGTAAGGTACTTACAAGTCCGCTGTCTGCTATCACACACAAAAAAGTGATGAACGCCATTACAGATAATACAATAACTATATAAGAAAAAATACTTGCTAAAGAGACTGCGAATATCCCTTTGTTGAGTGTTAGGCCGCCAACGATAGTTATTACGCCGTACAAGAGTCCAAAAACCAGTGTGGCAGAAAGATACTCACTGAGTCGTATATAAGCTTTTGAAAAACCGTTTATTTTCACGGATTCCATGACAGCAGGGCTGTGATTTGCAAAAATACCAAGTCGGA
>JAZQKW010000050.1:0-2424 GCA_045542375.1 Butyrivibrio sp. | reverse complement strand
TCACTTAGCGCATCCGGCACAAGTAATCTTGCCATAAATACTAATGGCAAGTATAACGGAGTGCTTGAAGTGGAAAATATTGACGCCATTACTGTCAAAGGCGGTGGTGTATTTGCACCGGCGAAGTTAACTGGCGGAACAACTGTTAACCTTACAGGTGGAAGTGCTTTGGATTTATCAGCTATAAGCAATCCTGTTGTATCGAAGCTTGTGTCGGAAGGCAACAATAATAAGCTTGTATTGGGTAGATCTCAATATTTAGAGATAAGTGAGAGTGTGCAGGGTAATTTTATTTTTGAGACAGAATCAGGCTACAATGGGCATTCGGGAATGGCAGAATATGATTTTGCTTATATAAGAGTTAAGCAGGGTGCGTCAGCTAACGGAAGCTTTTCTTATACATGTATACCGGGGCTGGAGATGACTCTTGATAAAATAACGAATTACAATACATACCCAGTGGCATGGAAGACTAGCGAAGCGTCAGAATGTCATCCGTTTGCTATTAATGGGTTACATATACTTAATCCGGTTATTGCTATGACAGTTTCAGAATTTTATCATTCACCTACATTTGATATGGAAGTATCTGTATCTGGAAATGTTAGTGAAGGGTATTATTATTTTGATCTTGTACCAATTAAATACGAGGTTGTATATAATAACGTAAAATATACGGCAGAGACTGAGTTTGATGGAATGTCATATGTGGCACATATACCGGAACTGAGGTTATCTTTTGCTGCTTTGTCATATGAGGACCTTTCGGATGCTGGAATTAATGTATATATGTATATGGATGGTTCTAATAACAATCCGACACCACCGGGAGTGGGAACGTATGAGATAACTATAATGCCTCTGTCAGAAGGAGAGCAGATTAGAAAGCAGGCAACACTTATAATTGTGGAGGATTCGGATTCAGCCAATACTGAGAATCGTGATACTGTAACAGAGGTGTCAGCGTCTGCTCAGAATGGATATATTAATGACAAAATAACAATTACGGGAAATGTTCGTTACGAGAGTAGAGAAGCTGCACTGAATGCAGAGACAGTGTTATATATTAATGGCAGACAGTATACAGGAGGCGTGAAGAATACTGCATCAGGTACGGTGTCATATATTGTTCAGGCAACACCGGAAAATGGTTTTGTAGTAGGAGATAATTATATATCTATAGTTTACAAGGGTGGAAGCAGTGGACAGATTGTGGCTATGCCATCGGAGAGCAGTGCATATCTGAAACTTAATCAGGTAACACCTAAATTGCAGATAACAACCCAGAATAAGAACACTGTATTTAATGGCATACAGGCGAACTACCCTGCGGGAAATGTTAATATAACCGACAGCAATGGGAATGTTTTGAAATCAGGCATCGTTCCTATTGTGATATATAAGCAGAATGGACAGGCTGTAAGACCAATACATACAGGTACCTATTATGTGTACTACCGTGTTGAAGATGATTTTTATGGTACATTGGAGGGTGCGGCCGGTAAGCTTGTAATTACTGCAGCGAAACCTAATGTTAATATGACGTATAGTGTATCGGGTACCAAGGTTACGTTAAAAGTCCTGACCACTGGCGTTAATAACATATATATCCCTGAAGGAAAAATTGTTTTCTATAATGGAAATGAAACTGTGGGACAGTGCGTGCTTAATTGCGGAGAGGCTGTATTTACCAAGGATTTTGCTACGGGAACTCACAATTTAAAGGCAAAATATGAGCCGGCATATGGTACAGGAGTGGCTTTGTATCAGACTGAGGAAAGTAATGTTGTAAAGGTGACAGTTAAGGAGCCTTCACCGGATGTGGAAGTAGAAGAACCAACAACAGATGGCACGCCATCAGAACAGCCAACGACAGATAAGCCAACAACAGAGGACTCATCATCAGAACGTCCAACAACTGATGTACCATCACCAGAGCAGCCAACGACAGGTGCACCATCACCAGAACATCCGACAACGGCTAAGCCGACAACAGAGCATCCGACAACGGACAAGCCATCGTCAGAAGAGCCTACAACTGAGAATTCATCATCAGAACAGCAGGCAACAGAGGGTTCATCCTCAGAGTATTCTACGACGGCGAGTCAGGAAAGCGATGAACCATCAGAAGATAGTAACTCTCAATCACAGCAGGGTACGAAAGATACGTCTGAACAGAAAACAGACAGGGGATTTCCTGTTCCTGCGGTTATTGCAATTGTGATTACCTGCATTGGCGCTGTGGGTGGAATTACATTCTTTGTATATAAGAGAAAGCATTAATTAAGTAGATAAATAGCAATAAAAAACCTCTGCTCATACACTGGGCAGAGGTTTTGCTATTTATAAATATTATCTGTTAAGGATTAACTTAGTTAATTCAACAGGGTCAACAATCTTGCCATCCTTGTATACACGCATATT
>JAZQKW010000049.1:0-16804 GCA_045542375.1 Butyrivibrio sp. | reverse complement strand
CGTTTATCAGCCTTTAATGTAGATAATGAAACAGCCTCATCAATTTGAGAATTGAAGAATTTTCAAATTTAATATTGACAATTATAAAGCAATATAATAGAATACTATCGTATGTTTACATTGAATCGTCCGTGTCCGACTTTTAATGTACAGTATGCAATCTGTCGTCGTTAAGATTGCAACGCATCATTATATTATAAACAGTACAATGGAGGTACCTAAATTGGCTAATATTAAATCTGCTAAGAAGAGAATTTTAGTTAACGCTGCTAAGGCAGAAAGAAACAAATCAATTAAGTCTGCAATCAAGACATACACTAAGAAAGTTGAAGCTGCTGTTGCTGCCGGAGATAAGGCC
Organism: Butyrivibrio sp.; assembly: GCA_045542375.1. Taxonomy (GTDB): domain Bacteria; phylum Bacillota; class Clostridia; order Lachnospirales; family Lachnospiraceae; genus Eshraghiella. The sequence continues at coordinate 16,446 of JAZQKW010000049.1, read as the reverse complement.
GCTGCTGCTGATGCACTTAAGGTTGCATCTACAGAAATCGCTAAGGCTTGTTCTAAGGGTGTATACCACAAGAACAACGCTGCAAGAAAGATTTCTCGTTTAACTCTTCTTGTAAATGGAATGAACTAATATAAATAATAAGCTTAGATTGAAACGGCTGCTCAATCTAAGCTTTTTTATTTTCTTATTTTCCTTGTATTAAATTTCTAAGCCATTTTCCCGTATCAGATATTTCCGAATCACTCCATCCATATAATTTGTCCACTCCAGCTTTAATTAGAGCCGAGCTTTCATTCTTATTACCAAGATTCCATCCTGCGTAAGATAAGTTATATTCTTTAATAAGTGCTTTCCACTGCTCCGCAGAATTATAATCAATGGCTCCATTTCCGGACGCATCACATATACTGAACTCAGATATGAACACAGGTGTGCCATCAGAAATTGCCTGACGAATTTTATTTCTGATATTATCTCCGTGAGTAGCCGCATAAAAATGTGCCGCATACATAACGTTATGGCGATTTTCCTGTTTTAACGGATTAGATGCTACTAATTCAACATCCTGAGACCATGTTGGTGTTCCCACAATAATAATTGCATCCGCATCATTAGCTCTTATTACAGGAATCACTTCATCAGCATATCGCTTAACTTCGCTCCAGCTTGTCCCGTTAGGCTCATTACATATTTCATATATAACATTGTCATAACCTGAATACCTTGATGACATTTTGGCAAAAAAAGCCTTCGCCTGTTCTTTATAGGTATTAGGATTACCATCAGAAAGTATATGCCAGTCAATTATCACATACATACCAAGCTCAGTACACGCCTTAACTCCTCTGTCAATAACCCCTTCCAGTTCTGCCACCTTATTGCCGCCTGAACAATATCCGCCCTCCGCTGTATACATAGCAAGACGCATAGTATTAGCTCCCCAACTATCCCTTAAGTATTTAAAAGTATCCTTATTAACATACTGCGGCATCCACTGTAATCCAAAAGTACTCACACCCTTTAACTGATAGGCTTTACCATTACAATCTGTAAGATTTACACCTGCTACACTTAAAGCTCCGTGATTCTCAAATGGTGTTCCACTTTCCGTAACAGGAGGAACATAAGGAATTTCTGTTGCAGGTTCCGTTACTGGTTCCTCTGATGGTACAGTTACAGGCTGTGTTGCAGTTTCATCAGGTTTCTGAATAACACCTGTTCCAGACCCGTTGTATACAAGCTTTCCTATTTCTGCCGGAGCTTCAATTATAAAGCCACAGGCTTCTACATCTCTTCCCGGTTCAACCTTACCATTCCAGTCAGCAGGTGTTATCAAAAGACTATTTCCACTTATACTACAGGTTCCATTCCATGAACTTGAAATTACACAACCCTCCGGAATTGTGAACTCTGCTTTCCACGAACTTATACCCACATTGGATTTGTTATAAATTCTTCCGTTATACTGAAAATTATATCTTCCATTATTTTCCCATGAATTAACACATTCAAATACAACCTCATATTGTGCCTTTACTTCTGTGGCAGGCCGCTTCGTTTCTGACTCTGTTGCAGCCTCAGTCTCCAATTCAGTTTCTGACTCAGTCTCCGTTTCCGTTTCTGACTCAGTCTCTGTTTCTGTCTCCGACTCTGTTTCGGTGTCATTCTCAGATACACTATCAGTTTCTGTTTCGGTTACTCGTTCCGTTTCAGATTCCGTCTCACTCTCAGATACGCTCTCATTTTCTGTTTCTGTCTCAGATTCCTTAGTAACATCAGGTGTAACAGAAGTTATTTTCCTATCCTTAACGACAATATCCATTACAACAGCCACTATAATAAACACAGCTATACATATAAATATTACTTTCTGTAATTTACCATTCATACATTCACCTTATTCCTATAGAGAACAATATTTTAAAATAATCAGCTCGGCTGCGTATCTGTCATCAGTCCTACCTGTCTTCACTGAATTATCCGCTTCTATGCAGTCATTCATTGCTTCTCTTAACTGCTTTAAGGTAAACTTCTTAGACTGAGCAATGTACTTACTTACAAAAAATTGTCTGATTCCTAATTTTTCTGCAATAACATTATTGGAATTACCATTCACGCACATCTCTTTTACTGCCATCAGATTAGCAAACTGTTTTCCAAGCAGCACAAGTATCTTCATCTGTGGTTCTTTAAGTGCAAGTAAATCACTGTACAGGCGAATAACCTTGTCCTTATCCTTGACAGCCATCGCATCAATCATGTCAAAAACCTTATCCTGCAGCTGTGCAACACATAATTCATTAATATCCTCTGCAGTAACCTCTTCTCTTCCATATGTATATGCAATAATCTTATCCGTCTCGTTCTTAACCGTATTCATATCAAGCCCGATTCGTGATATAAGTAACATCATATTGTCCCTAGTTATTCTTTTCCCCTCTTTTCCAAGCTTTGAAAGAACCCATTTAACAATATCATCTTCTTTTAGAGTCTTGAATTCGCACACATATCCAACATCACTTATTGTCTTAAACAGCTTATTACGCTTATCAACTTCCTTTTCAGAAAATACAAAAAATGTAGTCTCAGGTGCATCCTTAATTATCTTAATCATTTCTTCTGAGCCTGATTTAAGCATACCACTGTTCTCTATCATAATAAGCCTGCGTTCAGCAAAAAATGGCATCGTGGAACTCAAATCTGCTATTTCAGAAAGATTACAATCCTTGCCTTCATAATAAGAATAGTTCATGTCATCATCAGCCACCATGGCCTTGCGAAGCATATTTCTATAATTTAATCTAAGATAATCCTCTTCACCGTACAAAAGATATGCCCGGCTGTAATTCTCATTCTGTATGTGTTTCTTAATATTATTCATGATATCGATTCCTTTCATACATAGCAATTATAACACAGACCGGGATTATTTTACACTATCAATCGTTATTCTGTTGTTATCAATTCTAACGCTAACCGCACCCGACTTTGCTGTGTGATATATATTTGTTCCAACACTGTTTAGCCTGTCCAGCGTTTCCTTATGAGGATGCCCATAGGAATTATCTTCCCCATATGAAATAATTGTGTATTCCGGCTTAATATAATCTAAAAAAACCTCTCCATTTGAGTACTGTGACCCATGATGCGCAGCTTTATATACGGTAATAGTATTCCGTAAATCACCATTAGAAAGAATCTGATTCTCCTCTTTTTCTGAAATATCTCCCGTAAGTAACATTGAAAAGCCTTTATATTCCACATACAGAGAAGTGGAATACGAATTTTTGTCAGATGCAACATAATCTTTATCAGGATGCAGACATAACATTTTCATATCTGCATCAGTAATAACCATTCCTCTGCTAATATTCCTGACTTCTGCCCCTGTTTCCATGGCTGCCAGTTCTATTTCAAAATATTTATCATCCGGATTATCAACGGCTGGTAAAAAAACTGTTCCAACTTTTATATTTCCGCTATCTAACATCTCCTTTATCCCGGAAATATGATCGGTGTCACAATGACTGACTATTACATAATCAATATTACATATACCCTCCGACAAAAGAAATGGCTCAAGAGTATAGTCATATAGCGATTTATTATCCGAACTTCCACAATCAATCAAAAAGGTAGTACCGGTCGAATTTCTTATAAATATTCCATCCCCCTGTCCCACGTCTAGAAACACAACATAAAAATCCGGATATACCTTCATCACAACTGCTACGATTGCAGGCAAAATAATTAATATGTATATCTTTCTCCCATATTTTGACATGCCATACACCATTAATATAAGTAAAATATAATATATCAACAGATTGACTGCTGATGGTCGTCCAGGTGTAATAATGTTCCATGGGATATTAATACTAATATCACATAATTTTTCAAAGCACTTTAGAAGTATAACTCCCGGTGCCGCCACCAGCTCACCTAATGGCAGAAAAAAGCATCCCACAATCCCTCCGCCTATGCCGGCAATCATTACCACCGTCATCAGAGGAATTACAATAATATTTAAAAACACCGAAAGAACCGGCACCTGAAAATAATAATACAAGGTTACCGGCAAAGTAGTAAATTGAATACACAGGCTTACAATAAAACTATTCAGAATTTTGTTATCTGATTTTATTGTCTTACGGACTCCATCATATACATATGCAATTCCACATATAGCCAGATAAGATAAAAGAAAGCCACAATTATATATGAGATAAGGCGAATCAACAAGCGATATAATCGCAGCAAGTGATGCAGCCGACATCATATCATAGGTTTTCCCAACCACATTTGCATATACTGCGATTATGAACATAATAAGTGCTCTGACTGTTGAAACTCCATTTCCGGTCATAATTCCATACATAATAATAAATGCAGAGCTAATTATCATTGAAATTACAAAACCCGCTCCCGTTCTTCTTATTAATTTGTACAATCCCATACCTATTATAGAAATATGTAATCCTGAAATAGCTAGTATATGTCCTATGCCACCTGCTGAAAACAAATCAGACAATTCACTGTCAAGGTCATCCTTTTTTCCAAGTATCATTGCCTCATATACAGAAGCGTATTTAGTATCAAGCATATTTTTGTATACACTACTGATTTTCTGTGATATTTTATCCGTTATGGAATAGATGGGATGTGTATCCCTACTGATTACTTTGATATTTTCGGCTTTTACCGATGCATAAATTTTCTGAGAATAATAGTATTTTGCAGAATCAAATTCCCCCGGATTTCTTACTTCATTAAACTCCCTGTATTCACCCTCAATTTCTATCTCTGTACCTGGAGAATATCTTACTTCCGATGTAACAACAATCCTTTTGTGGTCAAAAAAACCATCTCTTACATACAATCTGTATCCATAATCATTTTCCGTTACTTTATATACCATACCATTTAGTCTGCATATTCCTTTCGGTCCGGTATTATACATATTAACGGTATATTCCATTAGCCCATAAGCTACTAATATGATAATGGGGAATAAAAAATAGAGATAATGAAGCTTTCCGCTTTTGAATCTGTGAAAAATAAATACCGTAAGAAGAATTCCTACGATTATTGTTATTATTAGAGTGGAAATCTGCTGTAGCACCAGTCCGGCAACAAGGCAGATTACCACTCCTACCAATGGTCTTTTTATATTATCACTCTTTCTGTTTAATCAAATCAAGATTTCGTTCATATAATTCTGCAAGAGAATATGTCTCTCTCAGAGAATAATCCGAACTTCCATTAACAAGAAACTGTACATTCTTAACAGAAGGTAATTCGCAAAGTGTGTTAACCAATGAATATAAAGTTATCTTGGCTGATACATCTGCCAGTGATGACAGAAATGCCGAGTTAAAATTAACATAACATGTTCCATCCTTTGTAGATGCACTAATAACATTCAGATTAGAAGGAAGAGTCTTTCTATTCCCGCTTTCCGAAGGTCCATTTAAAAGATATTCTATAACAACCTTCTCAATGGATGTATTCTTATTGTATGCAATATTCGTCTTCTCGCCTACAAGCATCTCTCCGGCACTATCAGAGAAATACAGAACTGTCTCCACCCAGGTAATAGACTCATCATATGTATTATTTCCATCTATAAAAGTCTGATTGCTCATCAGACCAACATCTGTTCCGTTAGCATTAGTAAGCGGATGACCATTTATATAGAAGCTGACATAGTCAATTCCCTCTACCTGAACCATAGTCTTAACAACTGCTGCCTTAAACAACGCTTCGTCTATTTTCTTCATATCATGGTAATTATCAGAAAAGTCCATATACAAAATATTATTATCAATAGCTATTGTATTAAGGATAACATTAGCCGGAACTATTGCTATCATATTCTCATCCGGCGAGGTCTTAAGTTCCTCATAGAAATCCTTAATAATATCCTCTGCTTTGGCCTCTTCGATATCCTTTCCCCATCCCATAAGTTCTCTCTTCGATGGGTCTACATAATATAATGTATAATCTGAATCTGTATTTCTGTTCCCATTACTGCACGCCGTACACACAAGAATCACAGCAAGCATTAACATAATCAATCTTTTCATACCGCCATTCCTCCTACATAATTAAGAGGCACTCTTACTGTAAAAGTGGTACCCTCATTCTCTTTGCTGTATAGTTTAATGGTTCCCTTATGTAAAAGAATAATATTCTTAGTAATAGCAAGTCCAAGTCCGGTTCCTCCGGTCTGTCTCGACCTTGCCTTATCAACTCTGTAAAATCTCTCAAATACCTTGTCTATATATTCCGGTGGTATACCAATTCCTGAATCCGTAATTTTGATATAGAAGTATTTGTGGTCTGCATTGACACTTACTCTTACATATCCATGTTCCTTGTTATACTTAATCGCATTCTCAACAAGGTTATTAAGTGCAAGGGTAAACTGCATCTCATCTATCTGCGCCGCAACCGGTCTTACACTTTCAAACACCATTTCCACACTTTTATTAACAGCAATAGGTCTTAATCTCTTTAAGGTATGCTCAACCAACTCATTAATATTAACTGTTGTAATGTTAAGCACCGGATTCTTCCTGTCCGTCTTAACCAATGCAAGAAGATTATTAATAATCTGATTCTCTCTGTCTACTTCGGTAACAATATCCTGAAGGAAATCCTTATATATCTCCTCAGGTATATTCTCCTGAGCAAGAAGTGAATCTGCAAGTACCTTCATAGAGGTCATAGGCGTCTTAAGTTCATGGGACACGTTGGACACGAATTCATCTCTGGAACTGTCAACATTGTTGAGCCTCTCCAACATCTTATTAACAGAATCCGCAATATATCTGTACTCGTACAAAGGCTGAGAACCCAGTTCTGTGTTCTTGCCTACAGTAGTTCCCATAATATCATTACCCATCTTAATTGCAGGTCTCACAAGAATATGGGAAGATAAGAATGCTATAACTATCCAGAGAAGTAAGAATCCTATCTTCAGTGCATTCATAATTTTGTCTATGTATTCCATTACGGTAATCATATCATGATTAATAAGGCTTACATTAATCACTCCAACTGTCTCACCCTCAAGATTCGTAATTGGAAGAGACACTTCTGCCGTAGCCCTGTCCACATTATATGTAGAATTACTCTTTCCTGAATATGCATTTAACACAGACTCAGAGATAAGTATTTTGCCCTCGTCAAATACATAGTTGTCCTTAACAATGGTAAAATTACCATCCACAATAATAATTCTTGCAGAATACACACTTGCAAGCTGTTCTAATTCTGCGTTAATAGTTGCAGAATTCTGGTCAACCATATATGTGCCTGCTGCAATATCCTTAGACAAAATATTACAGTATTTATTAACATCTGTTATTACGTTCTTCATGGAACTGTTTCTGTATCCGTAGCTTACAGCCTGCTCCATTACAATTATAGGAATAACACCTGCTATTATCACAATCAGTGTAATAAAAAATCTAAGACTTACTATATTCCTAATCTTACCTAAAAAACCCGTCTTAGCTGACATCTTGCCTCCAAATTAATCCTGATAGTAATAACCTACACCCCACTTGGTATGAACATATTTTGGCGAAGACGGATTCTCTTCAATCTTCTCTCTAAGTCTTCTGATATGTACATCAACAGTTCTTGCATCCCCCGGATACTCATATCCCCATACAAGATTAAGAAGATTATCCCTTCCGTACACTTTATTAGGATTCATAACCAGAAGCTCAAGTACATCAAACTCCTTGGCTGTAATATTAATCTCCTTACCCTTTATGTATAATCTTCTTCCATCTCTGTCTAACTTCAGGTCACCTGCGATGATTGTTCTGTCAGCTTCTGCCTTCTTGCTGTTATTGTTATTACGTCTCATTATGGCTTTCATTCTCGCCTTAACTTCAAGAATGTTAAATGGCTTGGTAATATAGTCATCTGCACCATATTCCAGTCCCATTATTTTGTCCATATCTTCACCTTTGGCAGTAAGCATAATAATCGGAACATCAGAAAATTCTCTTATCTGTCTGCATACTGACAGTCCATCAATAACAGGAAGCATTAAATCCAGCAAAATCACATCATATTCTGATTCTCTGGCATACTTAAGTGCCTCCTCTCCGTCATACGCACAATCTGTCTCCATTCCATCCTGTTCCAGACTGAACTTAATTCCCTTCACAATAGTCTTTTCATCATCTACAATAAGTACCCTGCTCATATTGTCCACCTTTCTGTTATACACAGATATATTCTTTAATCTTGTTAAATGCCGACGTCTTAATCCCCGGTATATTCATTATATCCTCTATTGTCTTAAATCCGCCGTTCGCTTTCCTGTAATCTATAATAGCAGTTGCCTTGCTCTCTCCAATACCCGGCAAAGTCATAAGTTCACTTTCATCAGCGGTGTTAATATTAACCTTACCATTGTCCGGGGTATCCTCAACATACACTTCATTAAAAGCCGGAACATATACCTTCTGTCCGTCATATACCTGTTCCGCCTGATTAATGACATTGAGATCCGCTTTATCTGTCATTCCACCTGCCATTACTATAACATCTACAACCCTGCTGCCTTCTTCAAGGCATACAACACCCGGATTATTAACCTGACCACAGACATATACATAAATCATCTTCCTCAGAGTATCTTCTTCACCCCGAAGTTCTGTTGATTCTACAGTCTCCTTACTGTCAGTAATAACCACGGATTCCTTAGTCCTGTCTGACATATAATACACTATCACTGCAACAACCACACACACAATTACAATGACACTGCATACTATTCTCTTATTGCGCATAATCTTCTCCTTATCGTCTGATAAGACCCTGATACGCATATAATCATTTTACTCAATTCGTGAGGCAAATACAACCATTTTATTACTTGGACACATTTTTTTCACCACTAAGACAAAAAATAACGATTCCAACTATTGCAATCAGCCCTCCGATAACTTTTCCCCAATAGAATTTCGTCTTTTCAGCGCCAAACCATCCAAAAAGTTCTATAATATATGCTGATACAATCTGCATAACTACAATCAGCATAACTGACTTGGCAGGTCCAAGAAATTCCATGCTTTTAACTACTGTAATTGTAATGAATGCTCCTATTATTCCGCCTAAAAGAAGATATTTTGGTGTCACCTTAGTAAGGTCCATCACATTCTGTCTTCCTGTAAAAAACCATGCAATAATACATACAATCAATGCGCTTAACTGGACAAAGCCTGCCGACAGCCACAGACTGGTCTGTCTGGTCACACTTGTATTCATGACGCCCTGAACACTCATTAATAAACCGGATAAAAGAGCTATAATTATTCCCCACATAAAAAAACCTCCCAAAAGTGATATCTTTATGATACCCTTTTTGGAAGGTTTAATTCTTATTTAAGCTGTTTTTTCATATAAGCATCTACAGCCTGAAGCTCATCCTCCGCATCTTCACCCTTAATGATATTATGAAGAGCTATCTCTATAAGTGGATATACCTGTTCTCCATACTGATATTTATTCTTATTATCCGCCTTAATATATGAGTCATAAATACCCTTGTACTTATCGTTCTCCGCAGTAACCTTAGCGTTAGCCGATAAAATTCCCGAAGCATCATATAGCTCATCTGACATCGTCATTGAAACATATTTTGCAAATTTATCTGCAAGAACTGTATTGTCTGAATATGGATTCACTGCTACTGCTGAAGTAACTGCAAGCGGAGCTGTTTTATCAGTACTGTTGTAATCAGGAAATTCGGCAAATGCATATTTCATGCCCTCTACCTTCTCTATCTCAGGAAGAGAATCAGTTGATACAATGGCAAATACATTCTTTCCACTCACAAAGTCCTTCACCACATCTTCATATTCCTTCTCCGGCTCAATAGAGAAAAATTCAATCAACGCAAGATAATTACCGGCTGCCTCAATAGTATCCTTATTACTTACAGAAAAATCATTAACGTCGCTTCCATAAGGTCCTCCGATTTCTATTCCCGCACCTACATATCCATAGTTCATAAATAAATCAGATAAATTACATGAAAAAATCTTCTCAACTCTCTGACCATTCTCATTCTCAACTATTTCCGTGCTGTCAGCATAATCCATAATCTCTTTAATGTTAAAAGACTCTGCCTCATCAATGTAAGATGAATTATATGCAAGGAATGTTGTCCTGAATCCCAATGGATATCCTACAAGATTTCCATTATAGCTGCATGCATTCATAGCAGTCTCACAAAAAGCCTCCGTTATATCAGGAGTTGTATTAATCTTAGATGCCAGACCTGCAAGATATACTGTTCCCATCTTACTACTGTCAACAATATATACATCCGGCACTCTGTCACCCTCTGTTGAACGTTCATTGATATCCTCAATGTAATCTGAAGATTCTGTATGTTCCAGTATTATGGTTACCCCTTCATTCTCTCTCTGAAACTGTGCCTTACATTTTTCAAGATATGTCTTGTACTGCTTATTATTATAAAGAATTCTTACAGTATTCTTTCCAACCGCATCCTCTGTCTCATTCTCATCAGTCGCCTTGGTAACCTCTTCTTCATACTTGAATTCACATCCGGTTACACTTATCATCATTGTAGCTGCCAAAAGGGCAGATAATATATGTTTCTTAGTCATTTATATGCATTCCTTAAGTATATTAACCATATCATCTACTTCTTTCTTAGATACGATAAGCGGAGGAATAAATCTGATAACATTAGCACCTGCTGCAAAAGTTATCACACCCGCTTTAAGAAGCTTCTGTATGATTTCAGAAACCGGATTAGCGAATTCAAGTCCCTGTATAAGACCTATTCCTCTATGGTCTACAACATTCTCATTACTTTCCTTAATCTCTTCCAGCTTCTCATATAAATAATGCCCTACTTCTTCAACATTTTCAAGTATTTTATTTTGTTCAAAAAGTTCAAATACCTTAGCAGAGGCTGTACATGCAAGAGGATTGCCACCATATGTAGTTCCATGGTCACCTGCACAAAGTACGTCACATACCTTCTCAGAGGCCGCAAATGCACCCACAGGAATTCCACAGCCAAGAGCCTTGGCACTGGTAAGAACATCCGGCATTACGCCATACTTCTGGTATGCAAACATACATCCGCTTCTTCCCATTCCGCACTGAATCTCATCAAGAATAAGAAGTATGTTATTATCGTCGCATATTTTTCTTACTCCCTTAATAAATTCCTCTGTAGCAGGTCTTATTCCACCCTCACCCTGAACTGTTTCCATAATAATTGCACAGGTCTTATCAGATACAAGAGCTTCCACGCTCTGAAGATTATTGTATTCCGCAAAAACAACCCCCGGAAGCAACGGATTAAAATCCTCTCTGTAATGGTCATTTCCTGTTACTGATAGTGAACCTATTGTTCTGCCATGGAATGAGTGCTGCATTGCAATAATCTGGAAAGCATCCTCACCTTTTACCTTCTTACCGTATTTCTTGGCAAGCTTGAGGGCTCCTTCCACTGCTTCGGCGCCGCTGTTGGTATAAAATACCTTTTTCATTCCTGATGCCTTTACAAATCTTTCACTGGCAATAGCCGCAGACTCATTATAAAAATAATTAGATGTGTGAACCAGCTTATCCACCTGCGCCTTAATGGCATCATTGTATTCCTTGTTACCATAGCCCAAGGCAAAAACACCGATTCCGGAACCGAAATCAAGATATTTCTTACCTTCAGCATCATACAGATACATTCCTTCACCCTTATCAAGAGCTATCTGATATCTGTTATATGTATGAATAATATTCTCTTCTACTTTGTCTATAATTTCCTTAGTCTGCATCATAGAATCTTTCGCCTCCTTTGTGCAAAATAGCTGTTCCGATACCTTTATTGGTAAAGATTTCAAGTAAGAGACAGTGTGAAATTCGTCCATCCATAATATGAACTCTTGATACACCATTCTCGACTGCATCGATACAGTTATTAAGCTTAGGGAGCATTCCTCCGCCAATATATCCGTCATTAATAAGGCTGTTAGCTTCATCAAGGTCAAGTTCTGAAATCAGGGTATCCGGATCATCCTTGTCCTTATATACACCTTCAATGTCTGTAAGGAACGCAAGTTTTTCTGCTTTGAGTGCCTTGGCAATTGCACATGCCGCATCATCTGCATTGATATTGTATGAATTAAATGCATCGTCAACACCAATCGGACAGATTACAGGCAAAAAGTCATTCTCAAGCAATGTATTAATAACATTGGTATTAACTTCCTTAATCTCACCTACAAAACCGATATCTTCACCGTTAGAATACTTCTTATCAACCTTAAGCATTGCGCCATCTTTTCCACTAACTCCGCAGGCTTTAATTCCAAGCTGTTCAAGATGTGTAACAAGGTCCTTGTTAACCTTATTAAGTACCATCTCAGCAATTTCCATTGTTGGAGCATCTGTAACTCGTAAACCGTTAATAAAATGTGTCTCCATACCACATTTATCAACCCATTTACTGATTTCCTTGCCGCCTCCATGAACGATAACAGGTTTAAACCCTACTAATTTGAGAAGTGCAACATCTTCAATAACCTTTTTCTTAAGTTCTTCATCCACCATTGCGCTTCCGCCGTACTTAACAATAATGGTCTTTCCGTTAAATTTCTGAATATATGGGAGTGCCTCAATAAGCACCTCTGCCTTAGCCTGTTCTGTATCTAAATTAATCATATCCGTATCTCCTGTTCTTAATTATGATCTGTAGTCTGCATTAATATTAACATATTCATGTGTAAGGTCACATCCATACGCAGTTGCCTTAAATTCACCCTGCTTACAGTCACATATTGCAATTACATGTTCCTCTGACAGAATCTCTGTTGCCTTTTCTTCACTGTAATCAGTTGCTCTGCCATCTTTTACAATCTGAAGCTTACCTGCCTTACTTTCAAAATAGATATCTACTTTCTCCGGATCAAATTCAGCTCCTGAATATCCCATTGCGCAGAGGATTCTTCCCCAGTTAGCGTCATGACCGTACACAGCTGCTTTAGTAAGGCTTGATGTAACTACTGACTTAGCCATGCATCTTGCATCTTCATCTGAAAGCGCATTAAGTACCTTTACTTCAAAAAGACATGTACATCCTTCACCATCTCCTGCAATCTTCTTAGATAATTCTTCCATTATATAGTAAAGGGCTTCATAGAACTTAGCATAATTCTCATTTTCTTCTGCAATCAGATTATTCTCAGCCATTCCATTAGCCATAAGAAGAACTGAATCATTAGTAGATGTGTCTCCATCTACAGAAATCATATTAAATGTATCCTTAACAATGTCACTTAAAGCCTTCTGAAGAAGTTCCTTCTTAATCATACAGTCAGTTGTGATAAAACATAACATTGTTGCCATATTAGGATGAATCATACCTGAACCCTTACACATTCCACCGATTGTTACTGTCACACCATCTATATCCAACTGTACAGCTACCTGCTTACTCTTAGTATCTGTAGTCATAATAGCTTCTGCAGCAAGTGTAGCTGCCGCTTCATCCTTTCCAAGTCCATTAGGAAGCTTATCAATTCCTGCCTTAATTATATCCATAGGAAGCTGCTTTCCGATTACACCTGTAGATGCTACAAGCACTGAATCCTTAGGAAGAGACATTTTATCAGCAACCGCTGTCGCCATATCTACACAGTATCCGTAACCTTCCTCTCCCGTACATGCATTGGCAACACCACTGTTAACAACTACTGCCTGCACATAAGGTGATTCATGAACTACTTTATAATCCCATTTAACAGGAGCTGCCTTTACTTTATTGGTTGTAAATACACCGGCTGCCACACATGGTTTCTCACTATATACAAGAGCCATATCCTTTTTAACATTATTCTTAATACCTGCGTTAAGTCCGTTGGCAAGGAAACCCTTAGCCGCTGTAACTCCGCCTTTAACGTCTTTATTCATGCTGACATCTCTCCTTCGTTTTCTAATCATTTATTGTAGTCTCTTCCTCTTATAATGTAAAGAGTCATTTCCACAATTTTTATTTTTCATAATTATACATCTACATTGTATATTATGCAAGTGTTTTTTGGGTTTTATGCATATTATTCACTTTTTCATTAATAAAATACATTTTTTTAATTTATATATTGCATAAAATCTTCAATTGGTGTATATTAGCCTTAGTTTAAAACATTTAGGAGGAATTATATATGAAAGAAAAAGTTATTCTTGCATATTCAGGTGGACTTGACACCACAGCCATTATTCCATGGTTAAAGGAAAATTTTGATTATGAAGTTATCTGCGTATGTGCTGACTGCGGACAGGGTGAAGAATTAGACGGACTTGAAGAAAGAGCTCTTTCATCAGGTGCTTCTAAGTTATACATAGAAGATTTAACAGATGAATTCTGTGATGATTATATCGTTCCTTGCGTTCAGGCTCATGCCGTATATGAGAACAAGTACCTTCTTGGTACATCAATGGCAAGACCTGTTATTGCTAAGAGACTTGTTGAAATCGCAAGACTTGAAGGTGCTACTGCTATCTGCCATGGTGCTACAGGAAAGGGTAATGACCAGATTCGTTTTGAGCTTACAATCAAAGCTCTTGCTCCTGATCTTAAAATCATCGCAGCATGGAGAAATGAAAAGTGGACAATGAACTCAAGAGAGGAAGAAATCGAATACTGCAGACAGCATGGTATTGACCTTCCATTCTCAGCAGATACAAGCTACAGCCGTGACCGTAACTTATGGCACATCAGCCATGAAGGTCTCGAACTTGAAGAGCCTGCTAACGAGCCTAACTTCGACCACCTTCTCGTTCTTGGAACTACTCCTGAGAAGGCTCCTGAGGAAGGCGAATACGTTACAATGACTTTTGAAAAGGGTATCCCTACATCAGTTAACGGTAAGAAGATGAAGGTATCTGACATTAACAGAGAATTAAACAGATTAGGCGGTAAGCATGGTGTAGGTATCGTTGATATCGTTGAGAACCGTGTTGTTGGTATGAAGTCTCGTGGTGTTTATGAAACACCGGGTGGAACAATCCTTTACGAAGCTCACCAGCAGTTAGAGGAACTCATCCTTGACCGTGATACTACTACTCTTAAGATGGATATGGGTAACAAGTTTGCACAGATTGTTTACGAAGGAAAATGGTTCACACCTCTTCGTGAAGCTGTTCAGGCATTCATCGAAAAGACTCAGGAATATGTAACAGGTGAAGTTAAATTCAAGCTTTACAAGGGTAACATCATTAAAGCAGGTACAACTTCTCCATACTCACTTTACAATGAGTCAATTGCTTCATTTACAACAGGTGACCTTTATGACCACCATGATGCTGAAGGATTTATCAATCTCTTCGGTCTCTCATTAAAGGTTCGTGCTATGAAGCATGCTGAAAATGAGAAATAATTAAATTAAGTAATAATTTAGGTCATCCCTCATGTCATTTACGACTTTGGGATGACCTTATGTTTTTTATAAATTCACACTGGTTCCATCTGAGAATTCAATATACTCTACCCTATAATAAACGCTTTTATACATACTTTCTATAGTAATAACATCATTCTCGCCATATCTGATTTCGAGATTATTCCCTTTTCGCTCCAGTTCAATGGAGTTCTGATTTATTCCTTCTCCAAATACTATCCTATCGGCTCTCCCACTGGTGTAGCTGCTCTCATACTCATGGATTACATCATTTCCGTCTCCGATGTTAAATACATATGTATCATCTCCATAGTTTCCATACAGGATATCGTTTCCCGTTCCTCCAATCAGTGTGTCATTTTCACTGTCACCATACAGCGTATCGTTTCCTGCTTCTCCGTATAAGGTATCATTTCCTTCCGCTCCTCGGATTGTATCATTTGACCCTCCGGCTTTTATCACCTCATTATTATTGTATCCACTTACCGAACTGTATCCTGTGATGTTATCCGATTCTGACGTTCCTAACAGGTTGTGGGCTTCTTCTCCTATCTTGTATATATCCCACTCCGTTCCGTCTGTAAACTCGATATATTCTATCGCATTGTATATATTGTTATACATACCCTCTACCGTAATAACATCATTCTCCCCATATCTGATTTCGAGATTTTTATTCTTTCGTTCCAACTCAATGGTTTCCGGACTTATTCCTTCTCCGAAAACTATTCCGTCGTTTCTTATAATACTTGTTCCGTTTTCATAATCATAGAGAACGTCGCTTCCATCTCCTATATTAAATACATATGTATCAGCTCCGTAACCTCCATACAGGGTGTCGTTTCCCGGGCCTCCAATCAGTGTATCATTTTCACTATCTCCATACAGCGTATCGTTTCCTGCTTCTCCGTATAAGGTATCATTTCCTTCCGCTCCTCGGATTGTATCATTTGACCCTCCGGCTTTTATCACCTCATTA
>JAZQKW010000048.1:0-8490 GCA_045542375.1 Butyrivibrio sp. | reverse complement strand
TTATGAAGAAGGGTATTCTTCTTATCGTTGATGGTACAGAGCCTGATCTAGTAAGAGCAATACTTGAGACAGAAATAACATGTGTAGAACAGCGTCATAAGAAGGTTGCAAGCTTTTGGGATACATTATCAGCTATGGGTCCTGCATGGGGTATGATTGGTACTCTTATCGGACTTGTTAACATGCTTCAGAATATGTCGGATGCATCATCTCTTGGACCTAATATGGCGGTTGCCCTTATTACAACTTTATATGGTTCTATGCTTGCTAACTGGATTGCTACACCAATTGCTAATAAGCTTCGAGCAATTAATGCAGAAGAGATTACACTTAAAGAGGTATTGGTTGAAGGTCTTCTTTCAATTCAGGCAGGTGAGAATCCAAGAGTAATTGAAGAGAAACTTAAGTCATTCCTTGCACCTAACGAGAGAAATAAGTATCTTGAAGATGTTGGTGGAGGTGAAGGCGCTAATGAGTAGAAAGAAACAGGAAGATGAACCGATTAAAACCGATGGGTGGATGAATACGTTTGCCGATCTGATGAATCTTCTTCTGTGCTTCTTCGTTATGCTTTTTGCTATGTCGGATATTAATGCTGAGAAATTTCAGCAGATAGTAGCATCCTTTTCATCAAGCTTCAGTATTCTGGATGGTGGTTCAGAAGGGTTGGAGGATGGAATGCTTATTGCAAGCGGTGCCAGTCAGCTTAATGAACTTAGTGAGTACTATTCCAGCATGGGTGAGAATAAAGATGGTGATGAAGAGACTGAATTGGAGAATGCCATGGGTGTTCTTGATAAGGCAGAACTTGAAGAATCAGAAGAGATGGGTGAAGATATCAACGATATGATTGATGAAGCCGGTCGTAATGATGCCATTGAAGTTCAGGTTACTCAGCATTATGTATGTCTCAATATGAAAGGGGCTCTCCTATTTGCATCTGCTTCAGCTGATTTAACTGATGAGGCAAAGTCACTTCTTGATGATGTTGCAGTTATTCTTAAGAAGTATGAGGACCATCTTATTGAGATAGAAGGACATACCGATAATATTCCGATTAATCATGAGATTTTTACAAGTAACAATGTGCTTTCAGATTACAGAGCACTGGCGGTATTTGAACATCTCGTAGATGAAGGAATTAATCCGGTTAATCTGAAGCATTCAGGAAGAGGAGAGTATGCTCCGATTGCTACTAATGATACGGCAGAAGGTCGTGCTCAGAACAGAAGAGTAGAGATTAAGATTTATAATAGTTTTAGCAGTAAATAAATGATTCGAAAGGGACTCCGAAAGGGGTTTTGGTGAACACGATGAAAAAAGGTGTAATTAATTTATTAATCCTTGCACTTGTATTAGTTAATCTGGTACTTTCACTGGTACTTGTATTTACTTTTGTACCGTCAGTCAATAAGACCAATACACTTATCGATAAGATATGTAAGATAATTGATTTGGATGTTGATGGAGAAGGTGGAGCTTCTTCAGATGTACCTATTGAGAATCTTGAATATGTTCCGGTTACTTTTTCAGAAGGTAAGACAGAGCAGGTATTCAATCTTAAACAGGGCTCGTCTGACAAGTCTTCACATATTAAGCTTAGTGTAATACTTGCGGTTAATACCAAGCACGGTGATTATAGCTCTAAGAGTGAAGCTCTTACATCTGCGATGACATATATCAGCGGAGGTATAGGTGACATTGTTATGGAGTATACTGCTGCACAGGCTAATGCGGGCAAGAAGGAAATGGAACAGAAGGTATTGAAGATGTTGCAGGAATATTTTGCATCTGACTTTATATATGATGTTTCATTCTCTCAGTTTATTATTTCATAGTCAGATTTGTTAATTTTGTTTGTAAAGAAGGTGAGAGAGGATGGGCGAAGTACTTTCGCAGAGTGAAATTGATAATCTGCTGAAACAGTTGAGCAGTGGCGAATTAGATGTTGACGAGATTAAAAATAAAGACGAGAAAACTGTTAAGAATTATGATTTTGCAAGACCTGCAAAGTTCTCTAAGGAACATCTTCGAACACTGGAAATTATTTTTGAACATTATGCAAGATTACTTTCCACTAACCTTCCGGCGTATTTGAGACTGCCGGTACAGGTGGAGGTTATGAACTCCGAAGCAGTTATTTATTCGGAATTTTCAAATGCGTTATCTAATCCGGTATTACTTGGCGTTGTTGATTTTGAACCGCTTGATGGTAATGTGGTTATTGAGCTTGGAACTAATTTGGGATTCGCAATAATAGACAGACTGTTAGGAGGTAGCGGACGTCCTCTGGAAAAGGGACGTGACTTCTCGGAAATTGAACTTACAATTACCGAAAGAATATTTAATATATGTATTAATCTTTTGCGTGAACCATGGCAGAATGTTTTGAGTGTTGTGCCGCGACTTGAGCGAATAGAGACTAATTCGCAGTTTGCTCAGTTGATTTCGCCAACCGAAATGATTGCTATCGTAACCATCAGTATGAAGGTTGGTGACGCAGAAGGACTTATGAATGTAATTCTTCCTTTTGCGGTTCTTGAACCGGTTATGGATAAGTTGAATACTAAATACTGGTTCTCTAACATGCAGAATAAGGATGTTAATACATACGAAGATGCAATTGCATCACTTATTTCAAAAGCACAGATTCCGATTAAGGCTGTTCTTGGAAACAGTTCAATATCGGTAAATGACTTTATTAATCTCAATATAGGTGATATAATCAGACTGGATTGTCGAGTCGATGATGAGTTGGATGTCTATGTTGGGAATATCCGGAAATTTACTGCGTTACCGGGTTCTACCAATGATAATTACGCAGTAAGACTTACTAATGTATTGAGAGGAGATGAGAACTAAATGGACGGAATGTTATCACAAGAAGAAATCAACGCTTTATTAGCCGGCGCTAATATTGATAATTTCGGTAGTGACAGTACTTTAGGTAAGGAAGAATTGTTGACGGATGAGCAGAAGGATGCTATAGGAGAGATTTCCAACATAAGCATGGGTACTGCGGCAACAACTCTTAGTACATTGCTGAATCAGGTAGTTAACATCACAACACCACAAGTTACATATATGGATTGGGACAGTCTTTCGCAGGCCTATGACAGACCATGTGTATTTTTACAGATATCATATACTGAAGGCTTGGATGGAAAGAATGTTCTCGTTCTCAGAGAGAATGATGTTAAGATAATTACTGACTTGATGATGGGAGGTCCCGGCACATATACGGAAGATCCGATAGGAGAACTTCATCTTAGTGCAATCGGTGAAGCTATGAACCAGATGATGGGTTCGGCTGCTACATCAATGTCATCAATGTTAGGAAGAAAGATAGATATCAGTCCACCTGTTGCTAATCTTATTGACCTTAAAATGGAAGATGCCAGTGCATTTGGACAGGTACCGGATTTCCTTAAAAGTGAATTTGTTAAGGTCGCCTTCAGAATGACAATCGGAGATTTGATTGACAGTGAGATTATGCAGTTATATCCGGCAGATTTCGCAAAGGATCTTTATGAAGTATTTATGAGTGAGACTTTGGATTCTCTTTCGGGTCTTGAAAACGAGATACGAGAAGATAGCGTGGAGATGCCTGTATCATCTCAGGAATCAAAGGACCCTCCGGCTCCGATGCCACCGGCTATGGAACAGCCTGCAATGCAGGCACCGCAGGGAATGCCTGCCGGACAGCCTATGCAGGGAATGCCGGGATATGGTATGCCTATGGGTGGATATATGCAGCCTATGCAGCCTATGCCGGGATACGGAATGCCGAATATGATGGGATATGGTATGCCGATGCCACAGGAGAACGTTAATGTACAGCCTGCAAGCTTCCAGCCATTTACGGGAAATGCAGTTGCACCGGGTAATGAGAATATTAATCTTATTATGGATGTACCGCTTGAAGTTACTGTAGAATTAGGCAGAACAACAAAATCAATTAAAGACATATTGGAGTTTACACCGGGAACAATTGTAGAACTTAATAAGATTGCCGGAGAGCCTATTGACGTACTTGTCAACGGAAAATATGTTGCAAAAGGTGAGGTTGTAGTTATTGAGGAAAGTTTTGGTATTAAAATTACTGAAATTATTAAATAAAACAGTAGGAAAATTTTAAAAACTATTGTATAATTATATAAGATATGAAAATTAGTAGTGATAGGAGACAAGAATTATGGCTAAGAACATATTAATATGCGATGATGCTGCATTTATGAGAATGATGATTAAGGACATCCTTACTAAGAATGGTTACACTGTAGCCGGTGAAGCTGAGAACGGAGCTAAAGCTGTAGAGAAATACGCAGAGTTACATCCGGATTTGGTTCTTATGGATATTACAATGCCTGAGATGGATGGAATACAGGCCCTTAAGAAGATTAAGGAATCACACCCACAGGCTTCTGTTATCATGTGTTCGGCTATGGGACAGCAGGCAATGGTTATTGAATCAATTCAGTCAGGAGCTAAGGACTTTATTGTAAAGCCGTTCCAGGCAGACAGAGTAATTGAGGCTGTTAGAAAAGTAGTTGGTTAATTATGATACTTCTTTCGATTGCTGATAATAGGGTGGTTCAGTTTATAACTGTAACACTGATTTTTGTTATTGTTCTTGCAATTACATATTTTACAACCAGATGGGTTGGCTCATATCAGAAGAAGCATATGAGCTACGGCAATATTAAGATTGTAGAGAGTATGAGGCTTTCTAACAGTAAGATTCTTGAGATTATTAATGTAGGTGATAAGTATTTTCTTATTGCTGTATGTAAGGATA
Source organism: Butyrivibrio sp. (assembly GCA_045542375.1). Taxonomy (GTDB): domain Bacteria; phylum Bacillota; class Clostridia; order Lachnospirales; family Lachnospiraceae; genus Eshraghiella. Next base: position 3,692 of record JAZQKW010000048.1, on the reverse strand, counting down.
CGGTAACTACCATAGGAGAAGTTGAACCTATTGAAGTTAATAATGAAGAACCTATTGAGAAGAAAGAGACATTTGGGAATGTTTTTGGCAGGTTCAAGATTATGAATAAGGAAGAAACAAATGATGAAGAAAAGTAATGTCTTCTTCAATATAATGAAACTGGTTGCAGTTATCGTTGTAATTGTTGGGATATTTGTAGCAACATCTGACAGAGCATATGCTACAGATATTTTGGACAAGGACGAGATTACTGCAACTACGGAAGCTGATTCAGACAGCTCCAATAAGATTACAATTGGTATAGCGGCCGGAGATGGAAGCGACCTTGCAAGTGTTTTACAGATACTTCTTGTATTAACCGTTATTGCATTGGCACCTTCCATTCTTATTATGCTTACATCTTTTACAAGAATAATAATTGTAATGCATTTTACAAGGTCTGCATTGGGAACACAGTCTGCTCCTCCTAACCAGGTGTTAGTGGGACTGTCTTTGTTTTTAACATTTTTTATCATGGCACCTACATTTAAAACAGTATATGAAGATGCCTTAAAGCCTTTATCTGCTAATGAGATAAGCGGAGAAGAAGCGTTAGATATTGGAATGGGGCCTATAAGGGATTTTATGTTTGAACATACCAATTCCAAGGATATAAGAATGTTCATTGATATAGCAGGGATAGATACTGAGACGCTTAAGGATTATAATGATATTCCAACACATGTATTGATTCCAAGTTTCATTGTAAGTGAACTTAGAATTGCGTTTATAATCGGATTTTTGATTTATATACCATTTATTATCATAGATATGGTTGTGTCATCAGCACTTATGTCCATGGGTATGATGATGTTGCCACCAACGGTAATATCCATGCCGTTTAAAATTTTACTTTTTGTAATGGCAGACGGATGGAATCTTATCATAGGTAACCTTGTTAAGACTTTTTACTGACGAATTAGAATATATAGGAGGAATGCTTTATGTCAGAACAACAGGTAATTGATATTGCAAGACGTGCGGTCTTTCTGATTATAGAGTGTTCTGCTCCTTTATTGATTATTTCATTGGTTGTAGGGCTGGTAATAAGTATTTTTCAGACAATCACTTCAATTCAGGAACAGACTTTAACATTTGTTCCTAAGATTGTGGCAGTTTTTTTCGGCGTTATGTTGTTAGGTTCATGGATAATTAACAATATTACGTCATATATGAATGAGTTATGGTCTAATTTTAATATGTACATTGGACGTTCATAAGCAGGCAGGTGTTAGTATGTTTAATTATGAAGTAGCTTTGAATTACTGGGAAGTGTTTCTACTGATTGTGGTACGTATAGCTAGCTTTGTATATACGGCACCTTTTTTTAATATGGCTAATACACCTCAGAGAACCAAGCTGGGGTTAACTTTTTTTATTTCAGTAATTATATTTACACTTATTCCGGAGAGAACTGTTGAATATAACAGTATAATTGAATATGCAACAATGGTTGTTAAGGAAAGTGTTGTGGGACTGCTTCTTGGATTCTCGTGCAATATATGTGTTCATACAATTACTTTCGCAGGACATGTTATGGATACCAATATTGGTCTTTCAATGGCAAGTATGTATGACCCTACATTGAAGGAACAGACAAGTATTTCAGGTACCTTGTATTATTACACAACATTTCTTATGCTTATGATATCGGGACTTCATCATTTTCTGATATCTGCAATAGTTGATACATACACAATAATACCTGTGAATGGTATGGGTGTTAATATGTCATTATATACATCAATGCTGACACTGGTGGCAGATTATTTTATAATAGGCTTCAGAATAGCTTTGCCTATATTTGTATCGGTAATGATAGTGAACTGTGTGCTTGGTATTCTAACCAAGGTTGCATCACAGCTTAATATGTTTGCTGTAGGTATTCAGATTAAAATTATTGTTGGTTTTATTGTAATGTATTTAACAATTTCATTGCTTCCGCATGTGGCTAATTTTATATATCAGAATATGAGAGCGGCGATGAAACTGATAGCAGGAGGTCTTACATGATTAGATACGACCTGCAGTTCTTTGCGAAAGATGGTCCGGGAGGACAGAAGACAGAACCTGCTACAGCCAAGAAATTAAACGAAGCCAGGAAGAAAGGTCAGGTTGCTAAGAGCAGGGACTTAACAGGCTCCATAACATTACTTGCGTTTTTTATAATCTTGAAAGTATATGTTGGAGCGATGGGTGAGAAATTCATAAGAGAGTTTCATAAGAGTTTTACCCATATTGGCGAATTGAATTCTACATCTCTGCAGCTTGAGGGTCTTCCTGCTTATGTAAGCAATATTATGTCGGATGCCATGCTGAATATTTTACTTATACTTATGCCTATAATGTTAGTTGCAGTAGTGATAGCATTTGTAGGGGATATAATACAGGTTAAATGGAAGCCAAGCACTGAGCAGATGAAACCTAAATTAGATAAATTTAATCCTATAAGTGGTTTTAAACGTATTTTTTCAGTAAGGTCACTGGTGCAACTTGCAAAATCTGTTGCAATTGTTGCCATATGCGTGCTTGTAACTTATAATAAAATCAAGAAGTCAATAGGTATGCTGTTCAATCTATACGAGGTTTCTCTCCAGGCTGCTATTTACAATATGGGAGACTTAATTATAAGCGTAGGAATTGTAATCAGCGTAATTTATCTGATAGTGGGAATTGGAGACTACCTGTTTGAACTCTTCAAGTTCAAGGAAGAAATGAAAATGACCAAGCAGGAAGTTAAAGATGAATGGAAGGAAACAGAAGGTAGTCCTGAGGTTAAGGGTGCAGTAAGACGTAAGATGATGGAGGCCAGCAGAAGAAGAATGATGCAGGCAGTGCCGGAAGCAGACGTTGTTATTACCAACCCTACTCATTTTGCTGTTGCGCTTAAATACGAACAGAATTCGGGACAGGCGCCTATTGTTATAGCTAAGGGTGAGGATTATCTTGCCCAGAAGATTAAAGAAGTAGCGAGAGAGAATGAAGTTGAGATTGTAGAGAATAAGCCTCTCGCCAGAATGTTATATTACAATGTTGAACTTGGTATGGAAATACCACAGGAACTATATCAGGCAGTTGCCGAGGTTCTTGCATTTGTATGGAAACTTAAGCACAAAATATAAATAAACGAAAGGAGAGACTGACATGAAGAAGACAGATATTATGGTTGGCGTGTATTTACTTGCGGCTATAGTGGCTCTTTTTGTTACAGTCCCTTCCGGTTTACTTGATATTATGCTCGCCATTAATATGGCGCTTGCATTTATTATTTTGTTTACATCTTTGTATGCCAAGGATGTATTGGATATGCAGGCATTTCCTACAATGCTTTTGTTTACAACTATTTTCAGAATTGCACTTAACGTTTCATCAACCAAGCTTATTTTAAAGGATGGTAATCCGGGTGAGGTTGTTAAGGCTTTTGGTGCATTTATGGCCGGTAATGATATGGTTATCGGTACCATGGTATTCATTATTCTGTTAATTGTTCAGTTTGTAGTTATTAACAAGGGTTCTGAACGAGTATCAGAAGTAACCGCAAGATTTACACTTGATGCTATGCCTGGTAAGCAGATGGCGATTGATGCTGACCTTAATACAGGAAGTCGGAGGCCAAGCGGTCTTAGGAAGACAATCAACTGCCTCAACTCCTT
>JAZQKW010000047.1:0-28580 GCA_045542375.1 Butyrivibrio sp. | reverse complement strand
CATTCGCAATCCGCTTCGCTTCTTGCTCATGTACGGCTTGCGCCGTATAGAAATCAAAAATAGCAGCACAGCATGTGAGTACACTCACGCTGTCTGCTATTTCCGCTTTCTGCATGGTCTTAATGCTCGAGCATGTTTTCGATAAAAATCCCATAACCCATATCGGGTTCGTCGACGAGGACGTGGGTGACGGCACCTACAACTTTTCCATTCTGGAGAATCGGACTGCCCGACATGCCCTGAACAATTCCATTGGTTATTTTCAACAATTCTTCATCTGTTACTGCAAATATTATTCCTTTATTCCTATCCTTTTCTGCATAGGACAGGTCTTTGATATATATTTCATAATCCTTAATTTCACCGCTGACGAAGGTTCTCACAATGGCTGGTCCTGTTTTTACATCCTGCTTATATGCGGTTTTCATATAGACCTCGTCAACATAAGCGTATACATTGTCTACGGAGTTCCCGTAGATGCCAATTACAGTGTTTTCCGTAATATCGCCAAGGTAGGTATTGTCTCCATAATTAATGGAACCTACAACTTCTCCCGGGTCACCTGATTTTCCTTTGATAATAGACCATATCTTGGCAGTATATAGTTTTCCGTCGCTTAATGCAACAACTCTTCCTGTATTTTCTTCACATATGGCGTGACCAAGAGCGCCAAATTCCTTATTCTCACAAATGTAGGTCAAAGTGCCAAGCCCCTGGCAGTCATCTCTTATCCATACTCCTATTTTATTGAATCCTTCGACATCTCTGACAGGTTTGATTTTTTCATGTATAATCTGACCGCCCCTGTCAATGGTAAATTCAATATAGTCATTCTCATTACTAATGATGCCGGCAATAAGTTCATTTTTGTTGGTGATTTTTCTCCTATTTATCTCAGTAATATAATCTCCCGGTGCAAGAATTCCTTTTGCAGGAGCCTCAATCTGTCCGGATTGGGTTACAATATTTCCAATATCCACAACCAGAATTCCCTCTGTTTCAATATATATCCCAACCGGAATGCCACAGGCGATAACGCTCTCCGGCTCTTTTACCGTTACATTAACTTCCTTTATATTAATTAAACCAAACAATTTAACCTGCATGGTATAATTCATCTGGTGTGCAGAATTTATTTCAACATAGTCCATTAAATTGACAGATGACACTGCCACACTTCCATTTTCATCAAATGCATTCATAGTTCCCACAAAAGGAATGTCTATTTTAATCTGTTCTGTAGAATAGGGTTCAACATATATATCATCAGGTATGTTATTTCTTACATAACTGACATAATAAGCTATGGTAAAAATAACGGATACTACAAGTAACATATATAGAAAACTTCTGTATCTCTTTTTTGTCATAATATCCCCCCTTTTATTGAAAAAAATAAGAGCAAATCTCTTTGCTCTTATTATGTTACCGTATAAAATTTTCACACTGACAGTTTTTTCATTTCATCTGCCATTGATTTCATCTGAATGGCATTTTGCCTTACAATATCAGTAATTTCCGTTCCTCCAAGCATTCTTGAAAGTTCTTCCGTAATATTTTCCATATCAAGAAGCCTGAGACTTGTCTTGGAATATCCGTCTACAACTGATTTTTCAATAAGATAATGAGAATCCGCCATTGCTGCAATCTGAGGAAGATGAGTAATGCATATAATCTGGTGATTTCTTGCAATTATAGCCATTTTCTCTGATACCTTCTGAGCAGTTCTTCCACTGATTCCGGTATCAATTTCATCAAAAATCAATGTATCAATCTCATCACGACCTGCAAGAACCGATTTGATTCCAAGCATAATTCTTGAAAGTTCACCGGCTGATGCTATTTTTGCAAGTGGCTTAATATCTTCACCTGCATTAAGCGAAATCATAAATTCGGCTTCATCCATACCATTGGCAGTTGGATTGCCTGTATTTCTCATTGCGATTTCAAACTGCACCTGACTGAAATTAAGGTCATTAAGAGCCTCTGTTATTTCTAATGAAAGTGTCTTAGCCATAGATTTTCTTATTGAAGTCACTTTTTCACAAATTTCAAATAATCTCTTCTTAGTATCTTCAAAATTGTCCTGTGCAATACCTAAGTTTTCTTCATATTCCTCGTAAAATCTCAGTCGTTCTTCTGTTTCTTTTAAATATGACAAAATACTTTCAATGCTTCCACCATGTTTTGCCTTAAGATTATTGATTACATCCAGTCTGCGTTCTGTATCTCTGAATATTTTTTCATCAAAATCAAAAGATGACATATAATCCGATAAATCTCTTGAGAAATCATTAATTAGATTCTCAATGTCCATAAGTTCTGAATACATTGGAGCAAGTGCTTCATCATACTCTGTAATCTGGGACATTGCCTGAAGAGAACGGGATACAAGGTCCGATGCGTTACCGCTTCCGCCTGTTATATTTCTTCCCACAACATCCAACTGCTCTGTTATTTTTTTAGCATTTATTATTTTATGATATATAGCTTCAGTCTCTATATCCTCACCAATATGTATATCAGCATTAAGAATTTCATCTCTTTCATATTCAAGAAAAGATATATTCCTTGCTTTTTCTTCCTCAGTAATGGTAAATTCCCTAAGCTTCAATTCGGCTTCTTTGTATGCCTTAAATGCTTCAGAAAGCTCCAGTTTTACAGGCTCCAACTCTGATTTTCCATATCTGTCAAGAATCTCAAGGTGTTTTGCCTTGTAAAGTAATGACTGATGATCATGCTGTCCATGAATATCTATTAGAAGTTCGGTAATATTTCTGACTCCGCCTGCATTCATAGTCTCGCCGTTAACCTTATACACACTTCTATTAGGCATTATTCTTCTTGATATTGTTACGACTCCATCTTCCGGAAAAATATCATAATCATTCAGTGTCAGAATCTTGTCTTCTTCAACAATAAACTCAAGTTCGACTAACGCTGAATCACCATATCTTCCTATTATATCCGCTCCGGCTTTTCCACCTAAAGCAAGATTAATTGCACCAAGAATAATTGATTTACCCGCTCCGGTTTCACCGGTCATTATATTTAGACCTTTTGAGAATTCTATCTGAACCTCGTCAACCAAAGCAAGATTTTTTACATATAAACTATTAAGCATATTCATCCTTTCCGCAGAATGACCCGGTAAAAATTATTTGTTAATAACCTTGTGTATTTTGTCCATTAACATTTTGGTGTCCTCCACCGTTCTGATTGCACACATTATTGTGTCATCACCTGCAATCGTACCTACAATTTCATCCCAGTTCATGGCATCAAGGGCAGCAGCCACTGCCATCGCCATACCTGAAACGGTTTTGATAACTAATATATTCTGTGCCATGTCCATTGATACATAGCCATCCTTCAATACTCTGTTATACTTTTCATCAAGATCTTTTTCTCTAACCTGATGAACAACGTATTTCTGGACACCGTTTTCTGAAATTTTGGTAAGTTTCAGTTCTCTTATATCTCTTGAAACGGTTGCCTGTGTAACATTATATCCTGCATCATTAAGTGCATTAACAAGTTCTTCCTGTGTGTCAATATTTTTTTCTGAAATAATCTCAAGTATTTTATTATGTCTGTCCGATTTCACCTAAAAGAACCTCCTATGACATTTTATTTCTTAATATTTGAAGGAAATTGTGTCTGCCTGTATGAAGAAACTGAGCAGTGTATTCTGATTTACTGATTACAATTCTGTCCCCTGATACAAGATTATAATAATTAGCACCATCAAAGCTTACTACTCTTTCTTCTTCTCCATTTCTGGATGGTTTCAGCACAATTTCAAGCACATCATTGCCATCAAATATAAGACTGCTTTTATTAAGAACATGAGGACATATAGGTGTTACAACCATAATGTCTGTCTGTGGCTTAACAATAGGACCTCCGGCTGACAGATTATAGGCAGTAGAGCCTGTCGGTGTGGACACGATCAGACCATCTGCAGGATAGGTTGTAAGATATTCCCCATTTACATTGATATCAAAACTAATTATCTGCAGACTTCCAATTCTGTTAAGCACAATATCATTAATTGCAATATCAGAATATACAACTTCATTATCCCTTACAACTTTTCCATGAAGCATCATTCTGTTATCAACAAAATATTTATCTTCAATAAGCATATTAAGTGCAGGAATAATCTGGTCCTTGTTAATCTCAGTTAAATATCCAAGTGTGCCAACATTAACACCAAGAACCGGGATATTAAGATTACACAACTCTCTTGCAGCCTGTACAAGGGTTCCATCCCCGCCAAGGACAATTGCGCATTCACAGTCTTTTGGCACAAGTTCCTTAACTGCATAACCGTCCCTATAAGTACAGGTGCAGTTATTTTCCAAAAGATATCTGCATATTAAATTAGTTAATTCCAAATCACTGTCTTTATCATGATTGGTAATTACATAAAACTTATTCATATTATTCCTCGTTCAGTATTTTATGCGATTCCGAAACAGTATAGTCAATATCTGTTTCACATATCATTTCACCCTGTTCTTTACCGGTTTTCTTAAGATATGCAAGATATTCAATATTACCCTCCGGACCCTTAATCGGCGAATAGTCCAGACCTGCTACATCAAAACCAATTGACATTGCATAATCAAGTACCATTCTGACCACGTCTTTATGAACATTAATATCTCTTACAACACCTTTTTTCCCAACCTTATCTCTGCCTGCCTCAAACTGTGGCTTAATAAGACATACAATTTCACCACTTTCAGTTAATAAATTCTTAACCGGCAAAAGAACCTTGGTTAATGAAATAAAGGACACATCAATACTTGAAAAATCCACTAATTCTTCAATATTATCAGGAGTGACATAACGGATATTGGTCTTCTCCATTACGACAACTCTTTCATCCTGTCTAAGCTTCCATGCAAGCTGTCCATGTCCAACGTCCACAGCGTATACCTTAACAGCTCCATTCATAAGCATACAGTCTGTAAATCCGCCGGTTGAAGAACCAACGTCCATACACACTTTATTTTCAAGTGTAATAGGGAAATTCTCCATTGCTTTTTCAAGTTTAAGTCCACCTCTGCTTACATATTTGAGAGTTGAACCCTTAATCTCTATACCTGCGTATATATCAAACATGGAACCGGCTTTATCTTCCTTCTGACCATTAACATATACAATGCCTGACATTATAATAGCCTTGGCCTTTTCTCTGGAATCCGCCATTTTTCTGTTAACTAATAATACATCTAATCTTTCTTTCATCAATTATTAATCCTTTTAAGTATATCTGATGTAATCTTTTCTGAATCAAGTCCATAAATATTCCATAATTCATTAACTTTACCATGTTCAATAAATTCATCCGGTAAGGTAACATTCATTACATCTATATCCAATCTTTTGTTGTTAACATAAGAAAGTACAGTCTGTCCATAGCTTCCGTTAACAACATTTTCTTCCACTGTAACAATGAGACTGTGATTGCGTGTTAATTCATCAATCAACTCCGTATCAATTGGCTTAATGAATCTTGCATTTACCACAGTAGCATCAATTCCATTCTCAGTTAAAGCGGCATCTATAGCTTCAGTCAGCTTAACACATGCACCAACTGCCAATATAGCAACCTTAGAGCCTGCTTTCAGAATTTCACTTTTGCCATACATAATTTCAGCACGACTATCCTTATATACTTCAACAGCTTCACCTCTCGGAAATCTGATTGCAACCGGTGCATTATAATCCTTTGAAAAATAAAGCATATCTCTTAATTCATATCTGTTCTTAGGTGCCATAATGGTCATGCCCGGAATAAGATTAAAATAAGAAATGTCAAAAATACCCTGATGTGTAATTCCATCACTTCCAACTATTCCCGCACGTTCAACTATAAACTTTACAGGCAGATTCTGAATACATACATCATGTATTATCTGATCAAATGCACGCTGGAAAAACGTTGAGTATATAGCTACATAAGGCTTATATCCACCACATGCTAATCCGGCAGCAAAAGTAACCGCATGCTCCTCTGCAATTCCTACATCAAAAAATCTGTCAGGATAATACTTTGAGAATTTCTTAAGTCCTGTTCCCTCACCCATTGCTGCTGTAATTGCAACAATTCGGTCATCTTCTTTTGCCATATTACAGATTGCAGATGAAAATACATCTGAATAGGTCCTAACCTTTATGTCTGATTTTAATCGTCCCGTCTCAATATCAAATGGGTCTACACCATGATAAAATGACGGATGCTTTTCTGCATAAGGATATCCCTTACCCTTCTTGGTATGAACATGAATGAGTACCGCATGATTAACCTTCTTGGCCATATTAATTGTCTTAATAAGCTTATCAATATCATGTCCATCTACAGGTCCAAGATAAGTAATTCCCATCTCTTCAAAAAACATACCCGGTACAAAAAGCTGCTTAATAGAGCTCTTAGTCTTATGAAGCTTACCTATTATATCTTCACCACATCCTGGTATTTTGGCAAGTCCGGTCTTTACAGCATCCTTAAATTCATTGTACTTAATGCTTGTTCTTGTCTTATTAAGCATCTTGGATATTCCGCCAACGTTCTGGGAAATGGACATCTCATTATCATTAAGAATAATAATCATATTACTGCGTATGGTACTGAGATTATTCAAAGCCTCATATGCCATACCACCTGTAAGGGCTCCGTCGCCTATTACAGATACAACATTATATTTCTCTCCTGAAAGTTCTCTTGCTTTAACATATCCAAGGGCTACTGACAGGGAGTTGGATGCATGTCCCATTCCAAAGCCGTCACAATCGCTTTCCTTAAGGTTGGTAAAACCACTAATTCCGTTAAGCTGTCTTAATGTAGAAAAGCTGTCCTTTCTTCCCGTAAGAATCTTATGAGCATATGCCTGATGTCCAACATCCCACAGAATCTTATCCTTAGGAAGGTTAAGAGTAAGATGAAGTGCCATTGTAAGTTCAACAACTCCGAGACTCGAAGACAGATGTCCTCCATTCTCACTTACTCCTTCAAGTATACGACCTCTTATTTCATCAGCCAGAATGTCATACTGTTCACTATTAATTTTCTTGATGTCATTAGCTTTCTTTATACTGTCTAATATCATATTTACACCATTCTTATTTATTTCTGTCTACAAGATAATCAATTAATTCCAAAAGAAACTCCCGTTCCTCGCAGTCAGTGCCAATTTTATTAATAATATCCTTGGCCTCCATTGAAAATCTCTTTATATCTTCAACTGACTTATCTATACCATTAACGGTAACATAAGTTTTCTTATTATTCTTCTCATCACTGTGAACAGGCTTACCTATAACCTCTTCATCACCGGTAAGATCCAGAATATCATCCCTTATCTGAAATGCAAGTCCGATTAATGTTCCAGCTCTGGAAATGCTCTGTATATCCTCATCAGATGCACCTGCAAGAGCTGCACCTATCATCATCGAACCCTTAATCAGCGCACCTGTCTTAAGGTCATATATATAATACATAAGGTCATCCGACAATGCTTTTCCACTGTTAAGTACATCTGCCGCCTGTCCGCCAAGCATACCTTTAATTCCTGTGCAATCACCAAAAATCCTTAATGCCTTAACATAACAGGCAGATACTCCATACTCAAACACTCTTATAAATGTCTCATATGCATGGTGCAAAAGACCGTCACCTGCAAGTATTGCCGCCGGTTCTCCAAATTCCTTATGTGTGGTATAACGACCTCTTCTGTAATCATCATTATCCAAAGCCGGCAAATCATCATGTACAAGCGTATAGCTGTGAAGCATCTCCATTGCAGCCATGCAAGGCTTAACAACCTGTTCCTTACCACCCATAAGACGATATACTGAATTCATAAGAACAGGTCTTAATCTCTTTCCACCTGCCATTACGCTGTAATTCATTGCTTCTATTATTTCCCGGTCATATAATCCTGCAACAGGCATATATTCTTTAATAATATCTTCCGCATACTGAGCGCTATTCTTAAGCTTATTCTCGAAGTTCATCTCTTTCTACACTTTCTATACTCATATCATCTCTGATTAACTGAATCTTTTTCTCAACCTTGTCTAAGGAATCATTGCATTCCTTAACTAATTTCATACCCTTCTCATATTCCTTAAAGGCATCCTCAAGGCTTGTATCCTTATCTTCTAATCTGTTCAAAATATCATCAAGGGTCTTGAATGTCTCTTCTATGTTCATGCTAACCTCTCTGTCTGTTAATAATTGTTTCTGTTCTTGCGGATATGTTTCCATCCTTCAGATATATATTAATAAGTTCATTCTCCCTAACATCTCCTACAGATGTAAGAGACTTACCCTGGTCATTAACAATATACGAATATCCGCTTTCAAGCTTAGTTAATGGGGATGCTGCCTGAAGTCTTGCACACAATACAGAAAAGGTATGCTTCTTCATCATAAGTATCCTGTCCATATACATATTAAGCCTGTCACTTATCTCGTCCAATTGCATTCTCTTATTATTAAGAGTATTCTCAGGTGACAGATATTTTAATCTGAGAGAATAATCATCTGTCTTCTTGCGATAATCCTGAAGCTTACGCTCCATAGCCACTGTTAACATTTCCATTCTGTACCCAATGGTTTCAATTAATTCAAAAATATCTGCTACCGCAAGTTCTGCCGCTGCTGAAGGTGTAGGAGCACGCATATCTGAAACAAAATCAATAATGGTATAATCTGTCTCATGTCCTACTGCTGAAATAATCGGCGTATTACAGTTAAACACTGTTCTTGCAACTATTTCCTCATTAAATGCCCATAAATCCTCTATGGAGCCTCCGCCTCGTCCTGCGATAATCACGTCCACACCATATCTGTCAAGAGTCTCAATACCCCTGCATATACTTTCGGCAGCACCCTCACCCTGCACCTTGGCAGGATACAGAACTATCTGTATATAAGGATTACGACGTGTAGATATATTAATAATGTCCTGAATTGCTGCACCGGTAGATGCCGTAACTACTCCCAACTTCTTAATGTGAGCCGGAATCTGCTTTTTATAAGAGGAATCAAACATTCCCATCTCTTCAAGTTCTTTCTTTAACAAAAGATACTTTTCGTACAGCTCTCCATGACCGTCTTCCTTAATTAAGCGGGCATATATCTGATATTTGCCTGTAGCTTCATATACCGATATCTTGCCGGTCACAACTATTTTCATACCGTCAGTCAGCTTGAATTTAAGACCTGTAGTACGATTTCCTGCAAACATTACTGCTGACAGAACTGAGCCCTTGTCCTTCAGGGTAAAATATATATGTCCTGAAGAATGGTACTTGCAATTACTGACTTCACCACTAACGTTAACATTCTCCAATACAAAATCAGACTCAAACATATTCCTTATGTAGTTATTAATCTGTACAACAGAATATATATTAGCCATAAACGCTCCACTTATTATCTGGTAAATTTAGCAAGAATTCCATTAACAAAAGCATGTGTCTTCTCATCACAGTACTTCTTAGATAATTTAACTGCTTCACTTATGGAAACAGCTGTATCTGTCTCTTCGTCATACATAATTTCATATGCAGCTACTCTGAGTATGGATAACTCTGCCTTACCAATTCTATCAAATTTCCATCCGCTACAATTATTCTCAATTGCAACATCAATATCATTAAGTCTGCTTAAAATATCTGTTACCTTGTCAGTAATTAATACAACTGATTCTTCATTAAGCTCAGGCCATTCCTCATCCTCATCTGAACTTTCAGGATATTCAGCAAAAAACAAATTAATCTGGTTCTTAAAGGAATCCAAATCATGAAACTCATAACGGAATAAAATCTTAAACACTGTTTCTCTTAATGCTGCTCTATTCATAATAATACCTCTCTGTATATATTTCTGATTTTATCAATTAAAAAAGAGTGCCTGCACAAAGCATAGCACTCTAATTATACTATAAACCGTCTGATTTAAAAAGATAAAAATTATTTTTTTATAATAATATCGTTAACATATACGTTAACCTCTGCCACAGACAGATTAGTCATTGTCTCAATTGCCTGTGCAACCTTTTCCTGAATTGTTCTGCACACATCAAGCATAACACAACCATATAAAAGATTAACGGTTACTGTTACAGATACAGTATCTTCTTCCATTCTTACCTTAATGCCCTTGGAAAGTCTGGTAATTCCCATCTTACTTACAAGTTCATTAGTAATATTACCTACTAAGGAAACCACCTCTTCAACCTCTGTAGCTGCTATTCCCGCAATTACCGATACTGCTTCTTCTGATATCTGTATATTGCCAATATTGTTGTCGGATGCATATGACATTCCACTTTTAATCTCTGCCATTGCTTTATCCCCCTGTCTGTATATTTTTTCTTATAATACCAACATTATAATAAATGTAAAGGATTTTTGCAATTACTATTTGGCATCAGGTTTAACTGCCGTAATTGTAATGTTTTCAATGGATATGTCTGTCTTTCTCTTAACTATATCTTCGACCTGGGCAAGTTCCGTATCCGTCAGTGCTTCTTTTTCTATTACCACATCTGCCTGATTGCCAACTATTGACACAATAACATTTTTAAAGCCTCTGGCCTCTAGCATAAGCTCGGCTGCTGCTTCCTTTTGAGATGCATCGGTTATTGCCATCATTTTTTCTGATGCTGCAGCTTTTTCAACTTCAGTCAGATTGGCGTTATTAATAATTTCCAAAAGAGTTTCCTTGTTAGACGCTCTTACCTGTTCTCTCTCAAGCTTAGCACTTACAATAAATGCGGAGTTACTTCCTGAGGTAAAAATTGTTTCACCCGGATTATCTTCCTCAGTCTCTTTTTCAGTAACATTATCACCTGTTTCCACATCATTACTTAAAATATCTCCACTTACAGCATCAGTCTCACTTTCTGTAGGTGCATCTGTCTTAACACCCGCTTTATTCTTACTCCTAATTGCATCCGAATAATTTATGTATCCGGCAACTGCAATCATTAAAGCAAGAACAGTTATTATAATATGATTTTTCTTGAAGATTTTTTTCAAACTATACCTCCATTTTTAATACTTTTATTCTGTTAACCGGTATCCCTAACAGTGCATTTACCGCGTCCGTTATTTCAGACACAATCCGGACATTATCCGCTCCCTCTGCAACAATGACAACTCCCTGAACTTTAGGCATATGAGAATCCACAACAAAAGGCGTCTTTCCGCCATCTGAAAACACAACAGACTGTTTAACAGAACTGTCCTCTGATGTGCGATTCCCTCCTGAGCCGTCACTTTCTTCAATTTTCTGTATGGAACTGTCATTTTCCGTGTATAGTATATTTTCGCCCGTATTCATTAGTGTAACGGCTGCTTTTACCTTTCCCACACCATCAACTCCTGATAAAAGAGCTTCAAGTCTGTCTTCCATTATGGTGGCATAATCCGTCAGGTTATTGTCATTGGTAACATTCTGAGCAGTTTTCTCGGTTTTATTTTCTTTTTTAGTGGGAAGTTTAATTACCAACAAAAGAATACCCACCAGAATTATAAGAATAAGTTTATCTTTTTTCAGGAATTTTTCAGGTATCTTCCATTTCATAATCAACTTCCTTTCATAATTCACCTGCAATCATAGAGATATATTTACATTTATATTGTTCTTATTAATTTTATATACATCAGAAATATATTTTTTTATTTCAATTACAACAGGACTTGCAACAGAGTCCTCATTTCCAATTATAATATCGGGAATTTCAACAATATCTGTTCTCTTATTGCTTATACCTAACTCCATATGTGTTATTTTCCCATAATTCTCATTGTTTTCGTCCGTACATAATATTATGTCAAAATCATTAAGAAAAAAATCATAGGCAAGAAGCTGTTCACTGATATCAGCTTCAATAATTCCATAATACTCTTCAAGAATAACATCCTTCATACCATCCTCAGCAGCCATTAGTTCTGCCTTCAAATCGTCAGACATGCCCTGTGCCGATATCGTGGAAAAATGCTTTAAAAATATGTCATCAAATCCAAAAATCCTGCCAACAGGTCCAATTAACATAATTATCATAATTATTCCAACAAACATTTTTATGTAATGCCTGTATTTTTCATTATTAACAAGATTAAGTAAAAAATATGCAATAACATAAAACATGGCTACTTTTTTAATTACGTCAAGAAGATACTCCATATTTTACCATCCTAAGATATATTATAGTTAGTAGAGCTGCATATAACCGCTATTGTAAGCAGGAAAAATACAACCGCATATAATAATGTTTTCATCAGCAATACAATACTTACATAAATACTGTTAATGCTGTTGACAACTCTTTTGTCTGACACTGGTTCAAGCATTGCTCCTGACAGCTTATATGCAAGAGAGACAATCAATGCTTTTATTACAGGTACAAAACAAATCCCTGCAATAGCAACCACCCCACCGATACCGATAGCATTTTTGATAAGTGTTCCCGATGCCAGTACAATTCCTGATACCGAATTCAGTGCTCCTCCAATCCCCGGAATTCCTGACAAAACCTTTCCCCATGTGCCCATTTTAATAGAATCCACAATGGGATTAATAAGACCCCTTATGAGATTAATACCAATTACAAAAGATAATAGACCCTTTAACAGCCAGTCCACTATTGTCTTAATAAGCTCACAGGTTTTGGAAAACAATTTTCCGTCAGCCATATTATTAATGATATTGGTAATAAGATACATGTATATCATTGGAATTATGACTTTAAGGAGTATTTTCTCTATTAACGTTATTACCACAACAATTACTCTGTAAAATGCCTCTGCCGAATTACTTCCGGTACTAAATCCTATTGACACAATATATACCGGTACAAAAGCTCCCATAAGCTCTATTAAAAGTTCCATTGTTCTGGTTACCATGGATGCAATTACTGAATATCCTGCTGTCAGTGCCACAACCAGACTAAGGTATGTTATGTAAAATCCGGTTTCTGATATTTTTCCGTTTAAAATCGCCCCTGAAATATTAGAAAACATTGCAGCAGCAAGGCCAATAAGCAGAACTTTGATGATTACGTCTTTTTCTTTTTCCAACTCATAAAGAATCGTACTGGAAATAATCTCACTAATCTTACCTGTACCACCTGAATCCTCACCACTCATTATCTGCTTAACAGTTTCTTCAAAATCAACCCCGCCTTCCTCGTCAAGTATTTCCTGTATATCACTGAAATCATAATCTGATAAATCTGAATAATCTTCGTTCCCATAAGCCATTACAGGAAACATTATGCATAAAACAATTCCCAAAATCACACTTTTCATTCTATAACCCACTTATGGTTTCAAGTAAAGCAAGTACAACAGGCATTGATATAACAAGCAGAGACACCCTTGCAAATATCTCAATCTGAGTGGCAATTGCATTGTAACCACAATCCTTACATATGGATGATACGAACTCAGCTACATAGGTTATCCCTATCATCTTAAGCAGAACAACAAGATATTCCCCTTTTGTATTAACATATTTCTGAAACGTATCGATTGCACCGGTAACTGTTTTCAATTTGGTTGCAATAAACACAAGAATAATTACCGCCGTAGCCATTGAAATATACATTGCATAGTCACTTTTACACTGTTTTAGAAACATTGCACATATAATACCTGCTATACCTATAAACGATATTTTAATTATTTCCATATTGTCCTGCCTAAATAGAAAACATATCCTTAATACTTTGGAATAACTCACCTATATAAGGAATTATCCAGTACAAAACAAGTAACAGTCCCGCCAGACTTGTGAGAAATGCCTGTTCTTCCCTTCCGCTATGTTTTAAAACCTGTGAAATTACTGAAACCAATATGCCTACCGCTGCAATCTTAAATATTAATCCAACTTCCATTTTTTACCCTTTATAAAAAAATTATTGCAAGTATTACTCCGCCGCCTATTCCTACGCATTTATACACTTTATTTTTCTTAGGTATCTCTTCTGTCAGTTCCTTGATAGATTCTTCAAGTTTTAATAAATACAAGTCAAACTGGGCATTCTGTGATTTTACATCCTGAAGTCCCATTGAATCCGACAGATTGATTATTTCTTCTTTTTCTTCCTGAGATAAATGGAATTTTTCAAGTCCTGATTTCCACTCCCTTTTCCATACTTCGCCTATGTTAACCTCATTAGAATCATATATTTTCTTGAAAATCGTGGTGTATTTAGTACTTGTCCGTTTTGATATATTATATAATGCCTCTTTTATTGGCGCGGCATTATATCCTGTTTCGCTTTTAAGCAGAAACATTATTCGCTTCATTTCCAACAGCTCGTTAAGTCTCTTTTTTATATCCGATACAAGCATATAGCCATACACACTTGTTGCTCCCACAATCATTATTGCCCCAAGAATTCTTAATGACATACAATCACTTCTCCCCTTGCTCCATATATTCCCTCTACCGTTCCCGGTCCCTTAGAATCTGACAAGCATATGATTCTTTCAAAGACATTATTCTTTACAAGCTCAGAAAGACTGATTTTATTCATATATTCCTCAACACTGCCTCCATGTATGGTTGCAATGATTCCACTTCCGGAATTAATAGCCGCAAGAATTGCTCCTGCATCATCAGCACTTCCGATTTCGTCCACTGCCACAACTCTCGGAGACATAGAACGTATAAGCATCATCATTCCTTCTGATTTCGGACAGCCATCCAAAACATCTGTGCGCACTCCCACGTCATTTTGAGGAACACCAAAATTACATGCCGCTATTTCACTTCTCTCGTCAACAACTCCTACATTCACACCTTTTTTGTGTGCATTTCCATCTGAAAGCTGTCTTATAATATCCCTTAACACAGTAGTTTTTCCACATCCCGGAGGTGAAATAATAAGAGTGTTATATATCCTTCTGCCATCATAAATGTAGTCTACAATACCATCTGCACAGCCTTTAAACTCATGGGATATTCTGATATTCATAGATGAAATATTCCTGATGTTTTTTACCACACCCTTTTCAATTACAGTTTTTCCGCATAGTCCAATTCTGTTGCCACCTTTCATTGTTATATAACCGTTTCGTATTTCATCTTCATAAGCGTATAGAGAAAAATTACTCACATATTCCAATGTATCCTTAATATCCTTCATTGTAACAATATATGCCCTGTGTACATCCCTAACCTGTCCGTCTTCACCCAGATAAAAACATCCATTCCGTGTTTTAATTTCTAATGGTCTGTCCACCCTTAGCCTTATTTCCATTATTGTCACTCTGCCACCAAAAGCCTTAAATATACGTTTTAAAGGCATGGCCAGATATTCAAATGTATTATTAAAATCCTCCATATAGATACCTCCTTTATCAATAATTATGATTTAAAAATATAAAGTATGATTTTTTTATTTCTTGACGGAATATATTAAAAGAATTAGAATGCTATTAGATTATTTTAGAAAGGATAATTCATATGAAATTTATAATTGACATTATTAAGGGGATTTTTATGGGTGTTGCTAATATCATTCCTGGAGTAAGCGGTGGAACAATGGCAGTATCAATGGGTGTCTATGACAAAATGATTAATGCCATTACCAATATTTTAAAGGAATTTAAGAAGTCGTTTTTTACACTTCTTCCACTGGCAATCGGAATGGTTGGAGGTATCGGATTATTTTCATTTATAATTCCTCACTGCCTTACCAATTACGCATTTCCAACCTGTATGTGTTTCACAGGACTTATTGTTGGAGGAATTCCACAGATAATAGAAAACGCCGGCAAGGGACTTAAGAAAGAAAAGAAGAAAGTCAACCCTGTTCACATTGTAGCATTCCTTATTACACTTGGAGTTGCTGTATGGATGGCAGTTACTAATGGAAATGATTCCGGCTCTACATCATTAAGAACTGACTTTATAGGACTTCTTTTACTTGCTGTTATCGGTATCGTTGCTGCTGCTACAATGGTAATTCCGGGAGTAAGCGGTTCATTAGTACTTATGATTCTTGGATATTATGCAGGCATTATGAATTCCATCAGCGGATTCTTCTCAGCACTCAAGAATTTTGACTGGTCAGCACTTGGACATCACATTCTTATTCTTGCACCATTTGGAATCGGATGTGTACTTGGAATAGTACTTATTTCCAAGCTTATCTCATGGTTGCTTAAGAAATTTGAATCTGTAACATATTGTGCAATCTTGGGACTTATTGTTGCATCTCCATTTGCGCTTCTCTACAATATGGAAAAGGATACTTTTACAGTATCTACAATCTTATTAGGAGCCGGATTATTTATTGGAGCCACAACCTTCACATATCTGTTTTCTAAGAAAACCAAATAATACAAAATCGGCTGCACCTTCACAGGTTGCAGCCGTTTCTTATCTCTATTCAACTGATTTAAGTGATTCTACCATCGGTATATTCTTCAACTTCCTGTACATAGAATAATTCACTAATATTCCAAATACAACAGTTATCAGTACTGCAAATACATATGACTGTCCGAATATTATCTTAGGGAAAATAACATCATCCATTTCGATTACATTCATTATGTATCCGTGTAAAACCTTACCTAACAATAGCCCTGCTAATGATCCTATAATACTCAGCACAACATTTTCACGATATACATAGGACGCTACCTCATTATCGTAGAATCCAAGAACCTTAATAGTTGCTATTTCTCTTATTCGCTCTGAAATATTAACCGTTATAAGATTGTACAATACAACAAAAGCAAGCATACATGCAGAAATAATCATTACAATTGTGATTATACTTAATGATGAAATTGTCTCACCAAAGTTGGCAGAAACTGCATCATAATACGTAATTCCCACTATGTCATAGTTATTCATCATCTCCGTGCCATATGCTTCCTGTTCCTTAATGCTCATTCCATTAAGATTACCAACAAAAGAATTTATGATGCATTCTGATTTATATACCTCTCGGAAGTATTCCTCAGACATAAATACATACTGTCCTACATACATGGTTACAACATCTGCAACTTTAACCTTGCCATATGTCTCTCCATCTAAATTCACATATATGTAATCGCCTTTTGATACTCCAAAATCCTTTGCTAACTTATATGTAATCAAGGCGCCTTCATCCGGTACAGATACGCTCTTACCACCATCTTCAGTAGTCAGATTGATATATTCATCATACCTGTCCACATCATCCACGCAGATTAAATTAATCTTTTTATTAGCAGAATCAGGTGCTTCCGTCTTATAAGCATTTCCCGGCAGCAATGAAATCATATACATATCAGGATATTCCTTTGAAAAAGACTCTAAGTCACATTTTTCTCCAAAATTTCCCATAACATCATAAGAAAAAATTTCACCATATTGTCCTGCCGTAATCTTTGATACACTGTTCTTAATTCCAAACCCTGCAAGTATTAATGCCGTACACCCTGCAATACCCATAATGGTCATAAAAAATCTTTTCTTATATCTGAAAATATTTCTTGCAGTAACTTTTCTTGTAAAAGAAAATCTCTTCCAGATAAAAGGAATATGTTCAAGGAATATTTTTTTACCATTCTTCGGTGATTTTGGTCTTAGAAGAAGTGCCGGTGTCTCCCTTAATTCTCCCACACATACAATCAAAGTTGTAGCAACAGTAACTGCAACAGCAATAAGCACTGCTATTATACATAATGCTATCTGAGGCTCTACCACAAGTCCATCCACTGTATATACAATATTCCATGCATTAAAAATAATTCTTGGCAATGTATTTATTCCAAAAAAGCATCCTACAATACCACCTGACAGAGACGCTGTAAGCGCATACACAATATATTTCATTGCAATACTTAACTTACTGTAGCCAAGTGCCTTTAATGTACCTATTCCGCCTCTCTGTTCATCCACCATTCTTGTCATGGTCGTAAGACATACAAGAGCTGCAACAAGATAAAAGAACACTGGGAATACCTTGGCAATAGCATCCATTCTGTCTCCGCAGTTACCATAATCCACATAAGAAAAATGAGAATTTCTGTCTAATGCATAATAACCAAATTCTTCTATTCTTTCTTTTACCGGCGTCACAATTTCAAAATATTCATCCTTATAACAGTTCTCTTCCTGTGCACCATCAACTGTTGCATATACGGCAGAATAAACAGGTGCCAGAAAACTATCAGGATTAACATACATTATCTGTCCGATTTTACCACTTCCTACTGACGTAGAATCATACTGATACGACAGATAATAAGGTGTACTTACCTTGCCAACTACAGTATAGGTAGTTTCAGACAGCATATAGCCAATATCTATCTCTGTTCCTGAATAAAGTGTGATTTCTGTTCCTATCTCAACAGGATCACTGCCTATTGCATAATCTCTGATAACGCATTCTCCCGGTTTCTCCGGCATTCTGCCTTCTGTTAAATTAACCTTATTGATGTTATTTTCTTCGTTACTAAAATCGTAAGAAAATATCTGAAATACAACCTCTGATGATTCAATCTCTGCAATGGCTTCCATTGAATTAATACCCTGTACTTTATTAATTCCTTCAACCTTGCTTATCTTCTGTACTTCTTCCTCTGAAAATCCTTTTGGCGAAAGAATCTTCATATCCATAAAGTCAGTTCTGTCAAAATATGCATCTGCTGACTTTTTCATATATGGGGACGACGCTTTTACACCCGTAAGAAACGCTACACCAACCAATGCAATTCCAAAAATTGAGGCAAATCTTCCAAATGTCTTCTTGATTTCCCTGAATGTATCTTTAATCAATGCAGTCTTCATTACCACTCAATCCTTTCCACAGGTACAGGATTGTCATTGATTGTTATGCTGTCAATCAGTCCGTTCTTAACTTTTATTACTTTATCTCCCATTGCTGTAAGTGCAAGATTATGAGTAATTACTATTACCGTAACATTTCTTTCTCTACAGGTATCATGCAAAAGTTTTAAGATTGACTTACCTGTATTATAATCAAGAGCTCCCGTAGGTTCATCACACAGAAGAATCTTAGGATTCTTGGCAAGTGCTCTTGCAATGGCTACTCTCTGCTGTTCGCCACCAGAAAGCTGAGCAGGGAAATTCCCTTTTCTGTCTGCAAGTCCTACGGATTCTATAACCTCATCTATATCAAGTGGCTCTTTACATATCTGGGTTGCCATCTCAACGTTCTCTCTTACCGTAAGATTCTGTACAAGATTATAAAACTGAAATACAAATCCTATGTCATATCTTCTATAAGTAGTAAGTTGGCGTGAATTATATGAACTTACCATACTTCCGTCAACTTCAACGGTTCCTGAGGTAACTCCGTCCATTCCTCCTAATATATTAAGAATAGTACTTTTACCCGCACCGCTGGCCCCGGCAATAATTACAAATTCTCCTTTTTCAATTTCAAAATTAACACCTGACAGGGCGTGAATATCCACTTCTCCCATGCGGTATGTTTTCTTAACGTCTTTTAATTCTATGTAACTCATCTGCACATCTCCATTGTTTTATAATAGTGAAAAAATTTACTTATAGATTCACCATTAAAATCAATTATATTTTTATTAGTTGCATCATTTCTTCACTTCCACCCTTACGTTTCTTCTACTACAAATACATAAAACAAGTCCACATCACTTTCACCATGAACCAAATGTCCATAGTCACGCACATGTTTTATATTTCCATTTTTAGTAATGATTCGATATCTGACAAAATCCATATTGTTAGAACTTGTGCTAATCTGCTCATAGATAGATTTTCTAACCTCTTCATAATCCTCCGGATGAACAATGCCTGCAAAAGAACCTTTGGTCAATTCTACAAATTCATCAACTGTCTTACATTCAAAAATATCTAACATCATTTCATTGATGCTTAATATATTTTCCATTTCATTATCTGCATAGATAAAGAATCCACCCGGTATCATTGAAAGAATGCTGTCAACTCCAAATTCATTGCTAGTGTCTTCTTTTATAAGACTGACATTAGTTACAGGCCAGGTTTCCTTGATTATGGATTTAAATTTATTAATTTCAACAGGTCTCGAATAGAAATATCCCTGATGATAATTTGCGGAATACTTACCAATAAAATCTTTTATTTCCTGAGTCTCAACCCCTTCAAGGCACACTGTAAGGCCAAGACGCTTTGCACATTGAACAGTAGAATCCACTACTACACGATTGCTACCCTTATTCAAAATATTTAAAATAAAGGTCTGGTCAATTTTCACACTGGTAATAGGCAATTCACAAAGTAAATTAATAGTGGAATTACCTGTACCATAATCATCAAGTGCTATCTTTATTCCATGTTCTCTCAGAAATGTAAGCTGTTCTTTAAGATATTTCATATCGAGATTTCTACATCTTTCAGTAAGCTCCAACTGAAGATTATTAGCTGGGAAATCAATCTCATCAATAATTTTGATAACTTCCTGAACAAAATCCGGTCTTTCCAACTGGCTGTATGACATATTTACATTAACAAAAAAATCAGGATATTCCTTAATTATTTCCTTTACATCCTGCACAGCACGACGCAAAATCCATATACTTAAATCATAGAAGCATGAATGTGATTCCAAATATGGCACAAACCTTCCCGGTGACACTTCTCCGTATGCAGGACTCTTCCATCGAATCAATGCCTTTGCACCAATAATTTTACCGGATACTGTAGAAATAAATGGCTGATAACACAGATAAAAACCCTCGCAGTTATTTCGTATGCTTGCCTTGATTACATCTAACAGTTCTAAGGTTTTATGATTATTTTCATGTGATTCATCATCGAAAACAATTAATTTATTGTCATCTCCTGCTTTTGCCTTTTCAAGTGCCGACATCAGATATGAATATACCATTCTATGACTCACTTCATAATTCTTTGTATATAATGCACCTCCGCACATTTCAACATTGAGTGCAAAGCCGTCTAATGAATAATTTGACAGGAAATTAGTAATCTTATCATAACATTTTTTAAGTTCTTCTAAATCAGATTGGTTAAACACTATTCCAAAACTCGTGCTCTCTAATCTGTAAACTGCTCCTCTTGCTCCGACAATATTGTGTATCGCATTTGCAATTTCATATAAAGCCTTATTACCAAAATCATAGCCGTACAACGCATTAATATTTGTAAAATGCTTTAATTTCAATGCCATTAATAAACATTCTTTATTGCTTTTCTTAATCTGACTAATGTGTGATAAAAAGCTTTGAACTTTAGGCAAATCCGTAGTGGCATCATATTCCTCGTCTATCTTATGTACCATTACAGTTCCTGTAAATATGCTCATATTTCCCTTTGTATCAGATACTAATTTCCCTTTACATGTACACGGAACATATTCTCCTTTTGCATTTTTCATACGAACGCTTAAATAAAATGCCTCTTTTTCTTTAGAAAACACTTCATCCAATTCCTGTTCTAATCGTACCCAGTCATCAGCATGTGTAATACATCTTATTACTTCTCTGGTATTACCAAATGTACAATCTGAAAATCCAAAATATTCAACCGCTTCCACATTCCATTGGGATTCTCCGCTTTCAATATCCTCTGCAAAAACAAAATATCCTTCTGGAACATTTCTGGTAAGTTCAAATATCTCTACGTTAATACTCATTCCTATGTTCACGACCTTCCTTTATAAATTATTCTACAATGTCCAGTCCCAAGATTCAATTCCTAAAAACTTTTTATCTCTAAACCCGATACAAATTCCATGTTCCGGATCGCAATTACATTCTCCGCAGAAGGATATTTCAGGATAAAGCCATCCATCTTTTGCTTGGAATACTTCACAAATATTAATAGCTATTGTATCAATAAATACCTCTTTTTCAAGGTCGTCTTCCGTAATCGTATCCTCACCAATGCCTATATATTGTTCATTACAATACTCTGTAATTTCTTTTCTGTAGTCTTCTATCTTCACATTTTTAATAAACCACTGAATACATTCTACTTCTTCCGGAAGCAGCTCAAAGTTTTCATCTTCTTTGTAGTCCCCCTCTTCATCAAATTGGTTGTCCCCTGTACAAAGTATACTTAACTCCACTTCTTTTCCAAATAAATCCACAAGTATCTTGTCATTGTTTTTCATTATAGTTTCCTCCTATAATTTCGATTATATTAGTAACATTTTTTCAAAACATTCAAAATATCATCATGTGTCATATGTTTATATCCGCCACCTTCATAAGATGACTTGGCAATCAACGGAAGCATATCTTCAGTTGCCCCTAGTTCTCTTAAGGTAGATGGTATACCTATCTCTCTTGCAAATCTTTCAAGACAATTAATCCCTTCAAGAGCAATTTCATCCTTTGTAAGTCCTTCGCCGCATACATTCCATACATTTTCTGCAAATCTGACAAACTTATCAATTCCATATTTATAAATATAACGATAATATGGCATTGATATTACTGCCAGTCCAAGACCATGCGGACAGTCTGTATAGGCACCAAGCTGATGCTCTATATTATGAACTTCCCAGTCCTGTGTCTTAGATAATCCTGTTACCTTGTTAAGTCCAAGTGTTGCACACCACATAATATTACTGCGTGCTTCATAGTCCGTAGGGTTCTCAACGGCAACCCTTGCACTCTTTATCAAAGATTTCATAACCGCTTCAATTACATAATCGGTAGTATTGTCGTCTTCTCCGGAAAAATACTGTTCCATAAGATGTGACATAATATCAAATACTCCACTAACCATCTGTATTTTAGGAACAGAATATGTAAATTCAGGATTAAGAATAGAAAATTTAGGATTTACTTCCGGCCCATACACTCTGCCCGTTTTAATCATAACCTCTTCGTTAGTAATTACACTTCCGGCATTCATTTCCGAAGCAGTTCCTGTCATCGTAAGAATAGAGCCTACAGGAACGATTTTATTATCTACTTTTTCAAAATCAATCCAGTATCTCTGCCATGCATCACCCTCTGCATAAGCAGATACAGAGATTGCCTTTGCGCAGTCAATAACAGAACCACCACCTACTGCAAGAATTAAATCCACATTGTTTTCACGAACTAATCTTCCACCTTCAAGCACCTGTGCATAGGATGGATTAGGCTTAATTCCGGCAAGTTCAATAACATTTTTATCGCAATTTTTTAATATGGATAAAACATCATCATAGAGTCCAATTTTCTTAATTGAATTTTTACCATAAAGCAGCAAAATATTTTTGCCGTAATTCTGTAATTCCGTTGAAAGATTGTCCATAGACTTCTTTCCAAAATAAATTTTCGTAGGGTTGTGATAAGTAAAATCGTATAACATTTTTCGTCCTCCTAACATGATACATTTAGCTTTTAATAAAGTCTTCTATAATGTCAAATACCTGGTTAGACCAAAATTCCCTGCATCTATAGTATTATACCACCTTCCCTCTATAATTCAACTTCATTTGATGTAGAATATATGTTGTATTTATTAATAAATACAAATAGAGGATGGTATGATTACCGATACCCTTAAACAGGACTGTCTATTTATGGTAAATCGTATCATGCCATCCTCATAATATTATTATCTTAAACTTTATCTATGCCCAAGGGTCCTCAGAAACCGGTACTCGTATATCAGCAAGACACTGAATATCATTCAAGAACCATTGTCCCGTGGAAGGTTTCTTTCGTAATTTAATAGGTCTTGGATTATCAGCACCACCACTTGTTACATAAAGTGTTGCCCAATTCTCATTATCAAAAGAATATGGATTTTCACTTACTGTAATAGAATATGGTGTATTTGGAACATAACCATTTTGAGGCATTGCTCCTGCAAAGAAGGAACGTGCTTTATACATTGCACCCTCCATTCGTTCACGAATAAACTGCTTTTCATATGTACTGACATCCTCAGGTCCCTTCAAAAAATTAAGCATTTCTATTGCATCATCAGGGTTTTCCTCATAACGGCATAAAGCAACAATTGTAAGTGCTGTTGTTTTAAATGCAGAATCTAAAGATGCCTCCGGCAGAGCCTGTAGTTCATCTACATTTCTGGCAAGTGATGCAAATGTGTATGTTTCTGAATGGTTGCGTCCCTTTCCGACATTCTTTACTGCTTCATTAACCACTTTAGATGCTTCTTTCTTCATAGTAGACTCAGCCATTCTCTTTATTGAATCAAAAAATCCCATTGCATTCTCCTCCTTAATCTTCTTTCACATATCTTGTTGTCATAATTAAGAGAAATCCATCTTCTTCATCAATCCGAACGAATCCATCTTCGCATCTTTCAAGATTAACCCACAATTCGCCATTTCTGTCTTCCCATTCAAAAGCTTCCTGTGTCATCATTCCATCATAGAGTTTAATATGACCTGCTTTAACAGCCTCAGTAATTTCCTCCTGTGATGCACCTTCCGGAAGTGGCATAAGCATATAAAATTTACCGTCGTCACAAATTGCCAGTTGTCCTCCAACCATCTGCTTTCGTTCTTTTATTTCATCTTCAACAGCTTCGAAATCTGTTTCATCAATGTAAGGCATAGGTGATTCTATATATTCTTTTCCACCCATATATACCAATTCATCATTTTCATTCACTACTCCAATAGAATGAAATTTCCATTTTCCAACATAACTCATAAAGGATACCTCCCAGTGTATATTTATTGTTTCCACTAATGAATTATAATTGTAAAATTCTCACTTGTCCCCATCCCAAAAGTATGGGATGGGATATTTATTATCCACTTCTCCATTTTTACAACTCTATATAACATTGTCCATGTGAATAACCCTCTTTTAACTGCAATATTCTGCTTTCAATTTCTTTAATAATAACCATAAATTCTTCGTCTGATTTTCCCGTAGGGTCATCAAGCCCCCAATTGTCATCAAATGCTCTTCCAATAAAAGGACATCCAACATTACACCCCATAGAAATTGCCACATCAGGATTAGGAATTTCTGTGATTAATTTGGAGTATTGTGTCTGCTCCATATCAATCCCGTACAATTCTTTCATAAGGCGCACTGCATCCTGATTAATCTGTGCTTTCGTTTCTGTTCCTGCCGAATAGGATTCAAATACATCAGATGCCAAGTGTTTACCCAACGCTTCTGCAATCTGACTACGACATGAATTATGTACACATATAAATGCTATTTTTTTCTTAGCCTTCCTATAAAATGGACATTTTTCTTTAATGCATTGTTCGTTCTTTTCGCTAAAGAAACATTCTATTTTGCTGCTTTCTAATTTCACATTGTAATTTTCGTTCACGTATTCTATTGATTTTTGAAAAGTCAAAAAAGCATCTCTTTTACAACATCTTGGTCCACCTACTTTAGACAAACTTGCTAATGCTTTAGATGTAAACTCCATATGTTTTCCCCACGAAGCATCTGTACTTAACGGTCCGGTTCCATCAATGATTGATAGTGCTGCTCCCATGGAACTAACTGCACCACAGACTCCCCACATACCACAAGTGGCTCCTGGCATTTGTAATCCTCGCCTCATAAGTTCCATTAAACTATTTTGCAAATCAATGTGGGCACCTGCATTGTAAAAAGCAGTTAAAAGTGCCGCTCCATCTAAAACATGATGCTCCGGTCCATGTATTCTAACAAAATCTTTATGTGCAACATTGTTAAAAATCTCTATCGGATTCTTACCTTTTTCCTGCAGACAAGCATCTATAATTTTCTTCGTTCTTTCTTCCATAGCACACCCGTAAACCTTTCAATTAGCTCAATTACCGACAATAGAATCGTCTATGTACTCCGTTTCATGAAAAGCTCTGATTTCTATTTCTCTAATTACACTATGGCTGGTATATTTTCTCTTGTATACCATATACTCATCGTATAATTCTTGGTTCCAGTTATTATTCAAATACTTATTTACCTTCTCAATAATTTCTTGACGTTCCGGACTGTCATCATTTTTTCCTTGGAAATATTTCATACATGTACAACGAAACGTAAGAAATAGCTTACCTTTCTCTTCGCCATATTCTTCAAGTACTGTTTCAGCATGAGTTTTACAAGCATTTTTATCTCTGCCAACAAATCTGAATCCCAGAAAATCATATACCGATACAAAATATCTGTACATCAGCACACATTTTTCAAAATTATTCTCTTCCTGCATATACAGTGGTAGAAACCTTTCTCTGTAAAAAACACCCACCTGTGCATCTTTTGGACTAAAAACTCTATTTCCTTCCAAATACCTTTCCGGACCCCATCCACTTCCATCGTTAAAAATCCAACTAAGACCTTCCTTAAATGCAAATACAGCAAATAATACACCACTTAAATCTTCGTATATATGTTTCGGAATATCATATAATCTTCCGTTTTTTTTATATTCTGAAGTTTCATATAAATAAGTTTCAAGTGGTCTATATATTTGTGGCCAGTAGTCATCTTCTACTTTCAGTTCATAATTACGATATTTTTTAAACTCATCAACTGTCATTCCCATATCTTCTGCCATAACTGCCAATAACAGACTTTCGTGAGTATTATTCCCGTCTGAATACAACCTCATAAGACGAATTATTTCTTCATCAGTCAATTCTCGTAATTGTATCTTTATACGCTTACACTCCCAGTATGCTGATGCAATACCATAATCATCACTTATTTTAAATCTTGAAAACATATTTCTGCATTTATAAAGTATATCTATCAGTGCCTTAAATTCACTCTTCCCATCCTCAAAATGTTCTCCTTCCAACGGAAAATCAACCTTACAGAATTCATCAAATTCTTTCTTTTCATTGAAGGTAAGACCAAAAGTCTCACTTCCTTCATCGTTGAAATCTATTATTATAGTATCTCCAAACTCTGTCATATGACATTCCCATAGTTTGGTTGGTCCTTTTTTCTTAATTGATTTACTAATTTTTTCGTATAATTCTGATATCAGTATATTACGTTTTAACTTACCGCTAATATAAATTGTATCTGTCATAGTTTTTCCTTCCTTATTTACAAATATTTTAAAACAACTCATCCAACAAAAGATAATAGTTAATCTTCTCCCAATCAGGGTCAATTCCTAATGCTTCAAACAACATATTCGGATTAAAATCTTCATACACTTTCCCACCGTATACACCACCGAAATTGTGCTTTAGACTTCTATAACAGAGTGCAATATCATTCCATTTATCACATACCCCTGCTCTATCCATATCTATAAAGCCTTTTATATATCCGTTCTCTAAAAAGACATTCGGAAGACAATAATCTCCATGCGAAAACACCGGTTCAAAGGGCGGTCGATTATTCTCTAACCATTCTAACAGATGTATTGGACTTTCAAAACCACCTTCTCCAAATGTAGTCGGCTCTACATTATCTAAATCCACCAAATTATTCTCCACCTGCATACGTGCTTCTTTTAGCATCGCATCCAAATCTCGCACTCGCGGACATTCCCGAAAATCCACTTCCCACAGCATTTTCATTCCACTTGCTAATGCATTCAAAAGAATGTGCGGGTTTTCTAAATAATAAGTGTTACAAGACATCTCTCCACCTATTTTTGACATAAGCAAGTATCCCCTTCCATGTTCCTCTATATATTCAAGTACTTGAGGCACTGGAATTTTTCCCTCTAACCATCGCAACACTTGCACTTGTTCTACCGTAGATGCAATATCATTTTCTATTTTTAAAACCATATCTTCAAAAATCAACACCTGATTACCGGACATTCCGATATCATCTACTATAAACGGCTTGTTATCAATCAATAGTTTAATTTCTGAAGGTACATGTTCAATTTCTTTCAATTCTTGGTACATCATAAATTTTCCTTACATAACACTTTGGGCAATTACACTTATTGTATTTATTACCATATGCACCAGAATTGGGCATAAAATATTCCCTGTTTTCAAATACGAAAGCGTTACTGTCAGTCCAATCATAAATACAGGCAAATTAGCAAGTAAGTCGTAAAAAGTAAATCCAACGAATGTAACATGCATAATTGCAAATATCAAAGCAGTCAGTATAACTGCGATTACATTTCTTTTTGTATTATTTTTCTCTCCGGCTAATGTATTAAAAAGAATTCCCCTATAAATTACCTCCTCAACAACCGGGCCCAAAATACATGCAGATAATGCATATAATATCTTATTTTGTTCAATTGCCCATTCTACTGCACTCTGGTTAATGCTTTTATCCACCTCGGCAGCAGTTAAAATCATTCCAGCTATTCCCACAAGTACGAGATTCAAAAAATAAAAACAAATTGACCACTTCAGGTATTTTTTGTAATTTTCCTTAAAATCCGTCATGGATAATCCAAATATTTTTCTGAAGCAGACAACTGCTGCAACAAAAAATATTGCATATATAAGCGGGTCAAAATATTTCACCAAAAATTCTACCGGAAATAATCTCAATAAAATATCACCGAAAAATTTTATAAATATCATTAGTCCAAAATACGCCACAGCATATAATATGCTACCTATTTTATTTTCTGTTAATTTTAATTCCTTCATCCTATGTCTCCATTTATCTAT
>JAZQKW010000046.1:0-3184 GCA_045542375.1 Butyrivibrio sp. | reverse complement strand
GTATACCGTATCCTTGCCGGTGGAGCTTTTTCCCATTATAACATACAGTTTTGCCATATTATTATCCTTCCGTTATACACACTCTGACTTTCATGTCAGATGTTATTCCACAAAGCTTAACCCCCGCTCTGCCATACTCCTTAAGTAATTCAATTATTCCTGAATTAATAATCTCTCCCGGAGCGACAATCGGAATTCCCGGTGGGTAAGCATATATAAAATCATAGCTTACAAGACCTTCTGTTTCATCAATATTAACAACTCTTGTCCCATACTGTTCAGCTTCATTAATTTTGCAGAAAAATTCAGGTCTGTCACATCTGTATAAAATATTATTCTCCCTTAATTCAATATCCGAATCAATGCCCTCCAAGGCTGTTTTCAGTCGTACAAAACCTTCTTCACTATCACACACGGATGTCATAAAAATAACATATTCCGCTGACACCATTGCCGGTTCAAGCTGCCATCTGTCCCTGACCATCTGTGCAAGCTCTCTGCCATTAATATTAGTATTAGCCGTAGACACCACAATTTTACCTATGTCATCTGTCTTGACAAATTCCAGTTTCGTAATTCTGCACTCATCATAAAATTTAACAAGTCTTCTGTAATATACATTGAATCGCTCTGCCTCCTCTGTCATATAATCTGCGCATAATTCCACAGATGACATAAACAGATAGGAAGGACTACTTGTTGTATATATATCATAATATTTTTTTATTTTATCATAATTTACAATATCCCCATTAACACACATCACTCCGGTCTGTGTTAACGCCGGCAATGTTTTATGAAGACTCATAACAACAATATCCGCACCCGCTTCAATTGCATTGTCAGGAAAAAATTCTCCACGTCCAAAGTGTGCCCCGTGCGCAGCATCAACAATCAGTGGAATATTGTATCCATGTACTACCTTAGCTATGGATTTAATATCCGAAACAACGCCCTCATAAGTAGGCGAAGTAATCAGTACGGCCTTAATTAAGGGGTTTTCTGACAGGTGTTTATCCACATTTTCGGCTGTTATCGCCTGATTTATCCCCGTTTTTTCATTTATTTGTGGATAAATATAGTCACATTTCAACTCTTTGAGGAAAACACCATTATATACCGACTTATGTGAATTTCTTGCAATCAGTATAGAATCCCCCTTTTCCGTAACTGCCGAAATCGCCGTATGCAATCCTCCGGTACTTCCATTAACAAGGATATACGCCTTCTTCGCCCCGTATATTTCCTCAAATCTCTTAGTCAGCCTGTCCAAAACATCCTCTGCTTCATGTAGGTCATCAAAACCTTCTATCTCCGTAATGTCATACCCGTATGGATTAGATAAAGCATCTATGTTCCTCTTATGTCCCGGCATATGAAAAGGATAAAAATTCGATTTACTATATTCTCTTAATTTATCCGTAAGTTCGCCCATGCTAATCTCCCATAAATCCATTAATCAGATCATTGATTTTATCAA
Source organism: Butyrivibrio sp. (assembly GCA_045542375.1). GTDB lineage: Bacteria > Bacillota > Clostridia > Lachnospirales > Lachnospiraceae > Eshraghiella. The sequence continues at coordinate 1,704 of JAZQKW010000046.1, read as the reverse complement.
AATCTCTGTTAATTCTGCTAGTAAGTCCTTCTCTTTTTTCCTCAAAATCCAGCTGATTATAATCCCTTCTTACCGCCTCATTATATCGTATCTTAACCTCTGCAGAATTCATATCCTCACCATAAAAATCCAGCACCCTTACAGCATCAATATATCCAATCTGCATTCTTCTCTTAGCACCCTTACTTGAAAAGTCCAAAGTACCGTCAAACAAATCCCCGATATACTGCTCCGGCTTAATCAAAACAAATTCTGCATCCGGATATTTTTCATAAGGAATTCTTGTATTCTCTGATAAGCCAACAACGATAAAATGCCTGATTCCTTCCACATACAACGGCTGTATCGGCATATTATCCGTTAATCCGCCATCCCTGCACACATTTCCGTTAATTCTTATAGGTGAATAAAGAATTGGTAGAGCCGATGATGCAAGTAAAATATCCCTTATCTCCTTCTCCGGTTTATAATTCAATGAATAATACTTAATCACACCATTTCCCATATCATCCGGACCATAATCCGTCACCGTAGTATATATGGTCTTTTCATTCAGTCTGACTTTTTCAAAATCTATATATGTATCAAAGATTTCCGTAAGTCCCTCCCTTGATGCAAGACCTTCCTTCATATCAAACATATCCGGTGACAACTGTAAAAAAGATTTTGGTGAAATTCCTTCCCACAAATCAGTTGCCATCTCCATATCTCCATAAGCAAATAAAACAGCATTCAAAGCTCCGACGCTGCTTCCTGATATCATGGTAATATAATCACTAATTCTACGTTCATAAAGTGCTCTAAAAACACCTATCTGATATGCGCCCTTCCCGCCACCTCCGGCAAGAACCAGCCCCCATTCATGTTCAGAAAAATCCTTCATTCTATCACCTCTTACCCTATGTTATCATTTTCTACTAATTATATGCAACCCAATTCGTAAAATGAAAAAAACTCTATAAACTTCAGTTTACAGAGTACCAAAAAAATAAAAGTGCCCAGAACCGGAATCGAACCAGTGACACGAGGATTTTCAGTCCTCTGCTCTACCGACTGAGCTATCTGGGCATAAATACAAGTATTAGTTTTTAGTAGCGGGGACAGGATTTGAACCTGCGACCTCCGGGTTATGAGCCCGACGAGCTTCCGAGCTGCTCTACCCCGCGTCATTAAATTAACTCACCTAGGTGAAAGTGGATGGAGGTGGATTCGAACCACCGAAGCGTTCCGCAACAGATTTACAGTCTGCCCCCTTTGGCCACTCGGGAATCCATCCATAAGCCGACAATCGGAATCGAACCGATAACCTGCTGATTACAAATCAGCTGCTCTGCCAATTGAGCCATGTCGGCAAAAATATTAAAAGTGGGACCTACAGGGCTCGAACCTGTGACCCTCTGCTTGTAAGGCAGATGCTCTCCCAGCTGAGCTAAGATCCCAGTATTATTTATAGACGAGCCGGATGGGGTTCGAACCCACGACCTCCGCCGTGACAGGGCGGCGCTCTAACCAGCTGAGCCACCAGGCCATATTGTTCCTTCAAAACCACATACTAAAAACTTCTCTGAAATATCTTCTTCCTTCTGATAACAACCTCTAAACCGTCTTGGTCAAGCCCTCGACCTATTAGTATCAGTCAGCTACATGCATTACTGCACTTCCACCTCTGACCTATCTACCTCGTAGTCTTCAAGGGGTCTTACT
>JAZQKW010000045.1:0-5232 GCA_045542375.1 Butyrivibrio sp. | reverse complement strand
TGGTGTGAGCCGTTACACTTACTGATTTGTTGGTTCCGCTACAGTTAACCAATACTACACCTGAGGTTCCTCTTTCACAGTATGAAATAGTACCTTCATTAGATATATATTCTGTCTGTCCTACAAAAGCATTGTGGAATTTGTTAACTGCGGCAACTTCTGCATTAGCCCATCCTGTAACAGATGCAGTACCCATTGGTGTGTTGTTAAGATTGGTACTGCCAGGTCTTGCGAAATAAAGTCCCATTGCATCAGCTCTTGCAGCTACCAGTGCCCAAGTCTTGTTGATGTTCTGTTGAGACACGTTCTTAGATTCGCCACCTGCGAATGTATCATGGGATTCAGCCCATAATACAAGCTTGTTGGCAAGTACATCATCACCCTTATGATATACATGGCTGTAGGAAGAAGAATTGCCTCCGTTGATGTTGCCTCTGAGGGTATTGCCCCATGAGTTATCAGTTATGCTCATATATGTAGTGTATGCACTTGAAGGGACACCACCGCCCGGTGAATCCAAAAGCTCGCCATAGCAGTATAATTCCTTTCCTTTACCCTGTGCGTATGTTGTAGCCGAATTAATTACATTAGGCCAAAAATTACTGCCACAATAATCTGTGTCTATAGTACTTGGTAATTCAATATGCTTGGCTGCGTCAAATCGGAAACCGTCTGCTCCTGCATCAATACATTCCTTCAGAAGTCCGATTACGTAGTTTTGAACCTTAGGATTACCTGTGTTCAAATCCGGAATACCATTCATACAAAACTGTGTAACCTCATATCTGCTGTTGTAGTTGGTTGTGTTAACAAATTTTCCGTCTTGATAGTGCCAGCAACTGCTGTCGTTCCTTAAATCTGCCGGTACTGCTGATGAAATATTCAGGTTCGTCTGATTACCTGTATGATTAGCAACAATATCTACAATTACTTTTACACCGTATCGGTGTGCTGCATTACACATGCTTGTGAATTCTCCCTTGGTTCCTAAACCACTTCGTCCCGTGTTATCAATGTGGAAGCCCATTGGCTGATATAAAAGCCACCATGAGTCCATTGAGTATGTACTGGTGCCTTCCTTGGACTGCTGGATTGGTGAGGTCTGAATTGCTGTGTAACCGAGAGATGCAATCAGTGCCATATTAGCCTCAATATTTTTGTATGACCAGTTCCAACAGTGTAGAGTTACACCATCCTGAATATTATCCTGCTGACCTGAAGCTGACACTACTGTCTGAGTTGTATCAGTAAGGACTGCAGCTTCTGCATGACTTGTATTGCTAAATCCCCCAACGTACAATACAAGTGCAAGTAACAGAGCTAAAAATTTGTTAAGATTTTTTCTCATTGCATGTACCTCCTATATATGAATTGATTATATCTTTTTGCTGCCATGAATACAAGCCTTTGACGTACTTTTGTGGAAGAAAATAAGTTTTTAGAGGCGACTGAACTATGGTCCGTTTTATTGTACATTAGGGGAATTATTATTTGATGTAAGAGAAGGGGAGTAATAATTTTTGAATCGTATTTTATGTTTAAGGAGATGATGTTATGTGTGATTGGAATAACAATGGAAGATTTGATATGGAGGATGCTTTTATTAACTACCATATTCACAGATCTATATCGAATAATACAACCCCTGCCGGAGACTCTGGTAGTGGTAAGGATGTAATGGTAGTAATAGGTGTGGTGCTTTTAGTACTTGGTATTTTGATTTTATTTGTGTAAGGAGGGTTTATTATGAGCCACAATTGTAGAAATGGTAGAAATGATAGCGGAATGGGTTGTGTAGTAATGTTAGTGCTGGCAATAATAGCAATGCCGATTGTTGGGATATATCTGGCGTGTACAGGAGAGGAAAATGGGCAGAAATGGCTGGGAATTGCACTTACCATTGTGGGGGTTATTGTGTATGCGAAGATGGGGATTAGATGACAGGGGGTGATACATATGTGCAGAAATAAGATGGGAAATCCTAAGAATAGAAGCCGATTTGTGTGTATAAAATGCCTTAAGTTAGGACAAGACATATGGAAATCAGACATTGTGACTGGTTAGAAGAAATTATGGAACATGCAGAAGAGGTACATAAAGAACTATATTATTAAGAGAGAAATAGGAGGTAATGGTTATGGCGTTATATGATTGGAATAGAGATGGAAATAAAGATTGTGTGGATGACTACATTGAATATAATGTGTATGAGAATAGCACACACAACAGTTATTCAAATTCCGGGGCATCATCTGATTGGTGGAAAATGGTCCTGCTTGCAATTATCGTAGGAGTATGCCCAGCGATAGGAGTTATCATTTTCTTTGGCATTTTAATTTTTGGAAAATAGAATAGGGATAATAGAAAAAATTTGATATTATTGATAATAAGTTGTACAATTCCTGTAAAGATTAATTTGTAGACGGAGGTATCACAATGTTAGTTTTAGTATACAGAAAATGCAGTACATGTATCAGAGCCTTGAAATGGCTGGAAGACAATAATATCGAATATGAAGAACGACCAATTAAGGAACAGAATCCAACATACGAGGAACTGAAGGAATGGTATCATATGAGTGGGTTGCCGCTTAAGAAATTTTTTAATACAAGTGGACTGATATACAAGGATATGCAGTTAAAGGATAAGCTTCCTCAGATGTCAGAAGAGGAACAGCTTAAGCTTCTTGCTACAGATGGGATGTTGGTAAAGAGACCACTAGTGGTAGGAACGGATTATGTGCTTACAGGCTTCAGGGAACAGGAATGGCAGGATAGGATGAAGGGAGAATAGGATATGTACGATAACGGAGAAAGCAAGAACTACAAATATGACGCATTTATAAGCTACAGACATACAGAGCTTGACCGATTTATAGCAGAAAAGATTCAGAAGTATCTTGAAGAATTCAAATTACCTAAGAATGTTAAGAAGAAAAAGGGATTAAATAAGACCAAGATAGAGCGTGTGTTTAGGGATAAGGAGGAACTTACGATTACTAATAATCTGGAAGACCCTATTATTCAGGCACTTAATGGCTCAGAATATCTTATTGTAATATGCTCACCACGTATCAAAGAATCGGTGTGGTGTCGCAAAGAAATAGAGACGTTTATTAAATTTCACGGAAGGAATAAGATTCTTACCGTGCTTATAGAAGGTGAACCAGAAGATTCGTTCCCGGAAGAACTTTTATACGAAGAAGAGACGGTTGTGGTAAATGGTGTGGAGACCATTCGCCGCAAGGAGATTGAACCATTGGCAGCAGACATCAGAGCTGCATCAAGACGCCGTATGTGTTCACTTCTTAAGACAGAACTTTTGCGAGTTATCGCTCCGATTTTTGGCCTTGAATATGATGATTTGCGTCAGAGGCACAGAGAACGTAAGGTGAAAAGAGTGCTTACTGCAACAATGTCGGCAGCAGGCCTTGGACTTGCCGTTGGAATTGCAGGTGTAACGAGTGCACTTATTATCAATAATCAGAAGGCAGAAATAGCCTCTCAGAACGAGAAACTGTTGCTTAATCAGGCGGAAAATCTTTCAAATAAGTCTTTAGAGTATCTGGAACAGGACAGAAGAATGGATGCCATAAGCACTGCACTTTCCAGTCTTACTAATTATGAAGGAATCGACATGCCATATACAGCTAAGGGAAGATATGCCCTTACTCAGGCATTAAGAATATACGACATAGGAACCAGCAATAAAGCCCAGACACAGCTTACAGCTCAGGCGAACATAAAAGGCATACAGCTTTCAGCATCCGGAAAATACGTGATGGCAATAGATAAAACTCAAAAAGTGTATGTGTGGGATGTAACAACAGGAAAGCTTGTAAGTCAGGCTGATGATGTTGCAACGGACAGAAGTTATTCAAGCTATATCGGCTTTGTAGGTGATACCGGGATATATTATCTCAACAAAGATAGCAAAGTAGTTGTAAGGAACATCACTAACAATGAAGACAAGGTTATGGTTGATGACGCAAGCTACGTTATGTGCATAAAAGGCTCCGACACAGGAAAATACATTGCAGTTAACAATCTTGATGTAGTTACAGTGTACGACGTAACCACCGGAGAAACTGTATATCAGGCAGAACCGGAGAAAAATAAAGTGGTTGAGTCTGATATTTTGTGGTGCGATGACCAATTAATATACATTGAAGAAGACCGAGATGAGACATTAAATGTAGCAGAGCCTCCTTGCAGCCTTAGAATTGTGGATGTTAAGTCAGGCAAAAATACTGAATACTTAACAGCATATAAATATCTGGATGAAGCCAAAATCATAGGCGAATACATATACATACTCAGCAACAATTTTAGCAGCAGTGTAGAAGATGAATACGGCGCAATCTATGCCATAGACCAAAGCAGCGGCAAAATTGTATGGCAGAAAAAATACGATGACAGAGTAATTAGCAACATGGAGGTTATTGAAAAAGATGGAGAATCATACGTTGTTTTTTCATCTTATGACGAGCTTATATGCCTCGAAGGCAAGACCGGTAATGAACACTACAAGGATTCAACCTTGGAAGGAATCGCTGACTTTGTCCTTAGTTCAACAGGCTACGGTCAGATACTTGATATTAAAGGGCAGGTTATAGCATTCAATATTTTTGACCGCAAAATGTACGGAATGGAATACTACCTTGAGTGTAACGTTAGCAAGATTGATAACCTTAAAATATGCGAAGATGGTTTCCTTGTATTACCTATGGCAAGCAATTACATAATAAAATATGGAATTACAGATAATCAGGATAAGGAAGCCTATGTTGCAGACGAGGCATTGTTAAAGGCTATGGACGAACTTTGGCTTGAATTTAAAGATTGCACGGATGATGCCGTAAAAATTGGCGTGCCTAATCCTGAACTTGTAGCCAATATACTTTATGTTGACGACAATGTAGCCATGGTTGCATATTTGGACAGGACAATGGAGATTTATGATGTAACCACCAAAAAGGTTATTAATTCGTTAACAGATATCGAAAGCATCCCTGTTCAGCTATATAAGGATGACAGGGAAGGCAACACATACGTTATTGGCGACATGTGCGGATATTGCTTTGACAGAGATTACAACCTCATAGCCGAGATTGACAATCTTAAATACGTTAATGCAAAAGAAGGCTACATGGTCATTGGCATTATGGCGGAGGACCTCTGGAGAGTTCCGATATATTCATTGGAGGAATTGATAGAGAAGGCGGAAGAGATA
>JAZQKW010000044.1:0-2247 GCA_045542375.1 Butyrivibrio sp. | reverse complement strand
ATCTACCATGCTCTACTCTCCTATATTATCTTCTATCAGCTTGGCAAGTGCCTTCGCTTCTCTATCTATAAATTCCTGGTCATTGCCCTCTATCATTACTCTTATCAAAGGTTCTGTTCCGGATGGTCTTATTAAGACTCTTCCTGCTCCTGCAAATCTTTTTTCAAAATCTGCTATCGCCTCAGCTATGTTCTTATTATCCATATAGTAATCTTTCTTACGATTAGACACTTTTGCATTAACAAGTGCCTGTGGCAATACTGTCATTACAGATGCAAGTTCTGATAATTTCTTACCTGATTCAGTAAGAACCTGCAAAAGATGAAGTGCACTTATAAGTCCATCACCGGTTGTATTCTCATCAAGGAAAATAACGTGACCTGACTGTTCTCCGCCAAGATTATATCCTTCCTTAAGCATGCACTCAAGCACATATCTGTCTCCAACCTTAGTCTGCTCGATATGTATATTTTCTCTTACACCCATCTGGAAGAAGCCAAGATTACTCATTACGGTTGCGACTATTGTGTCATTCTTAAGTATGCCCTTATTTTTCATATATACTCCGCATATTGCCATAATCTGGTCTCCATCGACCATATTACCCTGCTCATCTACTGCTAACATTCTGTCAGCATCCCCATCAAAAGCAATACCGATATCGGCTCCTGTTTCAAGAACCTTTTCTCTAAGCTCTTCCATATGAGTTGAGCCGCAGTTTCTGTTAATATTAATCCCATCCGGATTATTATGTATAACAATAGGGTCCGCTCCTAATTTTCTCAAGGTCTTCTCTGCTGTATAATAGGCTGCACCCTCTGCTGCATCTACTACTATTTTAAGGCCTGATAAATCCATATCAATCAGTGATGCTGCAAAATCAACATAATCATCCTTCGCATCATACTTATATGTTATTCTTCCAACCTGGTCACCTAAAGGCATTGGAAGCTCAGATGAATTCATTCTTAAAGTCTCTTCAATCTCATCTTCAAGACGGTCAGAAAGCTTATATCCTGTTCTGCTGAAAAATTTTATACCGTTATATTCTGACGGATTATGTGATGCAGAAATAACCACACCTGCATCATAATTGTACTTTCTCGTAAGATAAGCAATTGCCGGTGTTGGTACAACTCCCACATACACTGCATTAGCGCCCACTGCACATATTCCTGACATAAGAGCATTAGCTAACATCTCTCCTGAAATTCTTGTATCGCATCCTACAAGTATAGTAGGCTTGTGTGAATTCTCTTTTGTCAATACATAGGCTCCTGCCTTACCAAGATTCATTGCCAGTTCAATTGTAAGTTCTTTATTAGCAACGCCTCTTACCCCATCTGTACCAAATATCCTTGCCATATTATTCTGTTGCCTCCTGCATGCTGCTTATTTCTGTATCAATATTAACTGCTTCAACCTTGTCATCAGATGTAGTCTCAGATTCCTCTGTCTCAGATTCCTCTGTCTCAGGTTCCTCTGTCTCAGGTTCTTCTGTCTCAGGTTCCGTTGGTTTCTCTGATACGATAACATCAAGATATACATCCTCTTCAATCTCATAGTCTTCTTCATCCACAAGATTAAGATCAATCTTAATTGTGTGAGTACCAATGTTCTTTCCTGCTACAGATACTGTAGGATAAAAATGGGAAACATTAAGCTTCTCTGCCTTATCCTTTTCACCTATTACATAAACATTGATTCCCTGTGCTTTTCTTACAATATCGTAATCATAAAGGTCCTTTGCACCCTTTATCTCGATTTTCTCATAAGGAATAAATATTCCTACTCTTCTTAATACCTTTACTTCAACACTGAAATTAGGACTTGATGATACAATCTTATATCCATTAGGCACATAACTTCCTAATGATATTTCATATGTCTTATCCATATTAATTCCCGACACATCAATTACATCTGCAGGCAATTCAATATAACTAATTGCATCCAATCGGTCTTTTGTCGCTGCAAGACATACTTTATCATGTGACGCTTTCCTATCAGTGATTACATATCCATCTGCCGGAACTCCGCTAATAGTATACTTAATGTCTACCCACTTTGTCGGAAGAATATTAATGTTAATCTGCGCCTTCTTTCTGCTAAGTTCAAGCAAATCAGTCTTTACCTCCTGACCTTCTGAATCATAGAACTTAAGCGACACTTCCTCCGTAACACTGTGAGCCATATTAGTAATATCAAGTCGGATCGTAGCCATGTCGTTCTGTGAGCCAAGGAGTT
>JAZQKW010000043.1:0-3902 GCA_045542375.1 Butyrivibrio sp. | reverse complement strand
AAAATGTGGAAGTTCATATACATCATTGTACCCTGCACTTGCTTCAGTAGGTGTTACATGTAATTGGGAATTGCAGAAGAAGATAGCAGCAGCTAATGGGGTTACTAATTTTACAGGAACGGTAGCTCAGAATACACAGTTGCTGAACCTGTTAAAACAAGGTAAACTTGTTAAACCATAATGAGAATTAAAGGATCCGCCACTTCGTGTGGCGGATTTTTAATTTGATATTGCATAGATATTTTAAAGTGGTATAATAACAAGGATAATATTTCGAAAGAAGAGGATACATAATATGGATATATTTTTAAATATTCTTAAAGTTATTGCTGGATTTGTGCTTCTTATTAAGGGAGCGGATTTTTTTGTGGATGGAGCCTCAGCCCTTGCTAAGAAGATGAAGATACCGACCCTTATAATAGGTCTTACCATTGTAGCTATGGGTACAAGTGCTCCGGAAGCTGCGGTAAGTATAAGTGCAGCAGTTAAGGGAAGTACAGGAATTGCAATTGGTAATATATTAGGAAGTAACATAATGAACATACTTGTAATACTTGGAATAACCGCATGTATTATTCCAATAAGAGTAGGAAAGACTACGGTTAAGTACGAGATACCTTTTATGATTGGTATATCTGTAATACTTGGTGCAATCGGTCTTACAACCGGTGTTGTGGGAAAAATAGCCGGTGGACTTCTCTGGGTATTGTTTATTGTATATATGGTATACCTGTTCTATCAGGCAAAGCATATGGAGAATGCAGAAGAAGAGGAGATTAAAGACAGACCTGTATGGATGATAATTGTCTTTATTATCGGCGGAATGGCTGCTATTATCTTTGGAAGTAATATTACAGTAGATGGTGCAACGTTTGTTGCTAAGACTATTGGTGTAACAGATAGAATTATCGGTCTTACAATCGTAGCTCTTGGTACCTCACTTCCTGAGCTTATTACGTCGATAACTGCTGCGAAGAAAGGACAGGCTGATATTGCAATAGGTAATATCGTAGGAAGTAATATTTTTAATATATTATTTGTACTTGGAACTGCAAGTCTTATTCATGATGTCCCTTACGCAAGGTCTTTTACACTTGATACAATCGTTACAGTTGCATCGGCAGTACTTCTTTTTGTATGTGTATTCAGAAAACAGAAGCTTACAAGACCGGCGGGAATCATTATGTTGGTGGGATATGCAGGATACCTTACATACATGCTTATAGCGTAGAGATTGAGTGATGAGAGATATATTTGAATATGTAATTAACAACAGAATACTTAAGAAAATTACACTTAGCAAGAGTGTGGATAAGGATGTTATAAGAACAGTTGGAAGACTTATTGAGATAAAGGGTGAGCTTCACCTGGCACTAGAAAGCTTCCACACAGATGGTAAGGCTATCCAGAAGAATTATAAGGCATCAGAGGCAGTGGAGATGATGACTAAGATGGTGCCTGATTCTTATAAGGAAATTAATATCATTACCACTAATGGTAACTGCGAGATTAAAGCATCAAGAAAAGGCAAAGTCACAGTTTTTGACCATATAAAGCGCGAATGTGCCGGAGAGGTCAAGTTAGAACATAACAGACAGAAGAAGTATATTATTCCGAGTGATGAACCTGTGGATTTTCTTGTAGAACTTGGTGTGCAGGATAAGAATGGAAGAATCTTTGATAAGAAGCGTTCTAAATTCCGTCAGATTAACAGATTTCTTGAAATTGTTGCGGATGTTGAGAAGAATGTTATTGCAAGTGATGAGTTGTATATTCTTGATTTGTGCTGTGGTAAGAGTTATCTGAGCTTTGCGCTTTACTATTATTTTACTAATATCAAAGGTAAGAAAGTAGTAATGGATTGCGTTGACTTAAAAAAGGATGTTATAGAATATTGTTCTGGGGTTGCCGCAAGACTTAACTATGAAGGGCTTAACTTTGTAGCAGGTGATATCAGGGATTTTCCTATAAGACGGACTCCGGATTTAACGGTATCTCTTCATGCATGTGATATTGCAACAGATATAGTTATTGCGAAAGGGATAGATTCTGAATCTAAGGTTATTTTGTCTACACCGTGCTGTCATCATGAGATGATGCATCAGATGAAGCAGAATAATGGTCCAATGGATTTCCTTATGGAGCATTCAATCCTTAAACAGAAGTTTGCAGATGCGGCCACGGACGCATTGAGATGTAAAATTCTTGAGATAAAAGGATATGACGTTAATGCCATTGAACTTATAGACCCGGAAGAGACACCGAAGAATGTTATTATCAGAGCTGTGAAAAAGAACAGAACGGATAAGACAGTAGTGGAGAAGAATATTAATGAATACAAGGCTATATGTGATATGTTGGGAATCAATCCATATCTGTGGCAGAATTATTTTGGACAGAATTAAAATAGGACGGTGAATGGTAAGTTCACCGTCCTGTTTTTGTATAATTATTTGGCAAAATCATTAAGTGCAAGACCTTTATTACGGTCAAGTACCATACCAATACTCCACTCATTGATAAAGAGGAGAAGAGGACGGTCTTTAAGGTCCTTAATCTTTTTCATATCAGAAGTTCCCACAATTTTGTCAAGATTGATTTCTTCAGGGTTGGCAATCCATCTGATGTATTCATATGGAAGTGGTTCCAGTCTGATTTCTACGTTGTATTCTGATTCCAGGCGGAATTTCAAAACGTCAAACTGAAGTACACCTACAACACCTACGATAATTTCTTCCATACCGGTATTATATTCCTGGAATATCTGAATCGCACCTTCCTGGGCAATCTGGTTGATACCCTTTATGAACTGTTTTCTCTTCATAGTATCAATCTGACGTACTCTTGCAAAATGCTCAGGGGCGAAAGTAGGAATACCTTCGTAGGCAAATTTTTTATTAGAAGTCTCAAGAGTATCACCAATTGAAAAAATACCCGGATCAAATACACCTATTATGTCACCGGCATATGCTTCGTCTATTATCTTTCTCTCTGAAGCCATCAACTGCTGTGGCTGTGAAAGCTTAACCTTACGTCCGCCCTGCACATGGTTAACTTCCATTCCGGCTTCGAACTTTCCTGAACATATACGCATAAACGCAATTCTGTCACGGTGGGCTTTGTTCATATTAGCCTGTATCTTAAATACAAAAGCAGAGAAATCTTCCTTAAAAGGGTCAATTAAACCATCTGTTGAATTTCTTGGCAATGGAGATGTTGTCATCTGAAGGAAGTGCTTTAAGAAGGTCTCAACACCGAAGTTAGTAAGGGCTGAACCAAAAAATACCGGTGAAAGCTTACCTGCACTTACAGCATCCATGTCAAATTCTTCACTTGCTCCATCAAGAAGCTCAATATCATCCATTAATTTATTCTTGAAGTGTGAACCAATCTCTGCCTCAAGTTCATCTGAATCAAGTGGAATATCTTTTTCTGCTACTTCCTTCTGACCGTTCATGGCAGCAGTGAAAGTAGAAATCATCTGAGTGTTTCTGTCATATACACCCTTGAATTCCTTACCTGAACCGATAGGCCAGTTAATAGGGCAGGTCTTGATTCCTAAGATACTCTCGATTTCGTCACATAATTCAAATGGGTCATTGGCATCTCTGTCCATTTTATTAATAAATGTAAAAATAGGAATGTTACGCATTACACATACTTTGAAAAGTTTGATAGTCTGCTTTTCTACACCCTTAGAACCATCAATTACCATTACGGCAGAGTCTGCTGCCATAAGTGTTCGGTAGGTATCTTCCGAAAAGTCTTCATGCCCCGGCGTATCAAGGATGTTAATACAGTAACCGTCGTAATTAAACTGAAGAACAGAAGAAGTAACAGAAATACCTCTTTCTTTTTCTATTTCCATCCAGTCAGAAACTGCGTGCTTGGCAGTCTTTTTA
>JAZQKW010000042.1:0-7047 GCA_045542375.1 Butyrivibrio sp. | reverse complement strand
TTATTGTTGCAATTATTGCATTACCACTTTCAATTGCTCTTGCAATTGCATCAGGGGTAAGTCCTGAGCAGGGTATCTACACAGCTATTATAGCAGGTTTTTTCATTGCTTTGCTTGGCGGAAGCCGAGTTCAGATTGGCGGACCGACAGCTGCGTTCGTAATAATAATTTGTGGTGTAATTGAACAGCATTCGTATACAGGTCTTGTTGTGGCAACCATCCTTGCCGGTATAATTATGGTGATTTTTGGACTTATAAGAGCGGGAAATCTTATAAAATACATACCATATACAATAACCACCGGTTTTACCGCAGGTATTGCAGTAACATTGTTATTTGGCCAGTTTAAGGATTTCTTCGGCATCAATATGGGTGCGTTACCTTCAGAATTTGTAGAAAAGATAGTTGCTTTGTTTAAGAATTTTGATAACTGGAACTGGGTTGCTTTGGTTGTGGGCGTTGTAGCTCTCGCAATTCAGATTGTATGGCCTATGATTATGGGAATGCTTCCTGAAAAACTTAAATATGTTAAAGCAATTCCTGGTTCACTTATAGCTATTATTGTGTGTACACTTGTAGTACAGCTTGGCGGACTTACTGACGGACCTAACGCAGTTAAGACTATTGGAAGCTCATATCCACAGGTTGCTGATATGAGCGGTGTTTCAGCACTTCCAAAATTTGCTTTTCCTAAGTTATCACTTGGAATGATAGGCAATTTAATAAGTCCTGCATTTACCATTGCAATTCTTGCAAGTATAGAATCACTTCTTTCTGCTGTTGTGGCAGACGGTATGATTGGAAGTAAGCATAAATCTAACGCTGAGTTAATTGGACAGGGTGTTGGTAACATTATGTCAGGTCTTTTTGGCGGTATTCCTGCTACAGGAGCCATTGCAAGAACTGCTGCCAACGTAAAGAATGGCGGACGTACACCTATTGCAGGAATTGTACATTCAATTACTTTACTTATTGTACTTGTAGTGCTTATGCCATATGCATCACTTATTCCAATGCCTGTACTTGCTTCAATTCTTATAATGGTAGCATATAATATGGCAGGAATCGGAAAGTGTGTAAAGCTTTGTAAAAAAGCACCTAAGAGTGATATTATTGTATTCGTTCTTACATTTGCACTTACAGTATTCTTTGACCTGGTAGTGGCAATTGAAATCGGTCTTATTGTTGCTGCAGCACTTTTCTTAAAGAGAATGTCGGATACAGCAAGCATCAGAAGCTGGAAATATGCAGATGACGATGACGATAATGATCCGGATGGTATTGAACTTAAAGAAGTACCTAAGGGAACTGTTGTATACGAAATTACAGGTCCGTTGTTCTTTGCAATGACCGATAAGGTAACTGAGATTGTAAAAGATACCTCCGAGGATGTACTTATTATCAGAATGAGAGGCGTACCTGCAATTGATACAAGTGCACTTAATGCTTTAACAGAAATACTTAATACATGTAAGAAAAATAACATTACACTTATATTCTCACATGTTAACGAACAGCCGTTAAAGATGATGAAAAAGGCTGAATTTGACATAGAAGTTGGACAGGAGAACTTCTGCCCTAACATAGATGCCGCACTTTTAAGAGCGGAAAAAATTATTAATGCAAGATAAGGACGGTAAGTCATGGCACAGTTTTCACCGATGATGCAGAACTACATAGAGACTAAGGAACAATATAAGGATTGCGTTCTTTTTTACAGACTTGGAGATTTCTACGAAATGTTTTTCGAGGACGCAATTAATGTTTCCAGAGAACTTGAGCTTACTCTTACGGGAAAAGACTGTGGACAGGAAGAAAGGGCACCAATGTGTGGTGTTCCTTTTCATGCTGCTGATAATTATATTAACCGACTTGTTGATAAAGGCTACAAAGTTGCCATATGTGAACAGGTGGAGGACCCTAAGACTGCAAAAGGACTTGTAAAGAGAGAGGTTGTTAAAGTAGTTACACCGGGTACTAATTTCAATCCGATGGCACTTGATGAGACCCGTAATAACTATATCATGTGCATTGCTTATATGGGTAATTCCATAGGTATTGCAGTTTCTGATATTACAACAGGGGAATTCCTTGTAACGGAAGTAACAAGCGGAAGAGAGCTTATTGATGAAATTAACCGTTTTTCACCTTCGGAGGTTCTGTGTAATGAATCTTTTGGAATAAGCGGAATTGATATTGATGATTTGAAAAACAGACTTGGTTTTGCCATGTCTGAGCTTCTGCCTTGGTATTTTGATGAAGCAAAAGCAATAGAAATTCTTAAAAGTCATTTTAAGGTAATGACAATTGAGGGACTTGGTGTGTCAGATTATCCTACTGCAATTGTTGCGGCAGGAGCACTTATGAATTATATGTATGAGACACAGAAGAATTCACTTCCTCATCTTACGGGAATTACACCATATTCAACAGGAAAATACATGGTAATAGACAGTTCCACAAGACGCAATCTGGAACTGTGTGAGACTATGCGTGAAAAGAATAAAAAAGGGTCTCTTTTATGGGTTCTTGATAAGACTAAGACTGCCATGGGTGCAAGACTTTTAAGAAGTATGATTGAGCAGCCTTTGATTGTTAAAGGTGAAATAATTAAAAGACAGAATGCAGTAACAGAGTTTTTGGATAATTTTTACATAAGAGAAGAATTAAGAGAATATCTTAATCCTGTATACGATTTAGAGCGACTTACAGGAAGAATCAGTACCAAATCTGCATCCCCAAGGGATTTGATAGCGTTCAAAAATTCTCTTAGAATGATGCCATGTATAAAAGAACTTATCAGACCATGTAAAAGCGAACTCATTAATGAAATATATAATGAAATAGACACACTTGAGGATATATTTGACCTTATTGACAGGGCAATTGTGGAAGAACCTCCTATTGCAATTAAAGACGGTGGACTGATTAAAGAAGGATATAATGAAGAAGTAGACCGATTAAGACAGGCGAAGACAGAAGGAAAGAACTGGCTTGCCGAGCTTGAAATGTCTGAAAAAGAAAGAACGGGCATTAAGAACCTTAAGGTAAAATATAATAAGGTATTCGGTTACTATCTTGAGGTAACCAATTCTTTTAAGAATATGGTTCCTGAGGATTATATAAGAAAACAGACTCTTACCAATGCGGAAAGATATACAATGCCTAAGTTAAAAGAACTTGAGGATATTATTCTTGGAGCGGAGGACAAGCTTTTTTCATTGGAATATGACCTTTTTTCAGAAGTCAGGGATATGATTGCAAGTGCAGTAACAAGAATTCAGACTACTGCCAAGGCGATTGCAAAAGCGGACGTATATGCATCACTTGCACTTGTAGCATCCAGAAATGACTATGTATGTCCTAAGATTAACGAAAAAGGCACTATTAAAATTACAGGAGGCAGACATCCTGTAGTTGAAAAGATGATTAACAACGGAATGTTTGTTGAAAATGACACTTTGTTAGATAATGGAAAAAATCGCGTGTCAATCATTACAGGACCTAATATGGCCGGTAAATCAACCTATATGCGTCAGACCGCACTTATTGTGCTTATGGCACAGATTGGCTCATACATACCTGCAAAGGCCGGAGATATAGGCATTGTTGATAGAATTTTTACCAGAGTAGGGGCATCGGATGACCTTGCAAGCGGACAGAGTACATTTATGGTTGAAATGACGGAGGTTGCCAATATTTTAAGAAATGCAACTGCTGACAGCCTTCTTATTCTTGATGAAATAGGAAGAGGTACAAGTACTTTTGACGGACTGTCTATTGCCTGGGCAGTTGTTGAGCATATCAGCAATCCAAAATTACTTGGTGCAAAGACATTGTTTGCAACTCATTATCATGAGCTTACTGAACTTGAAGGCACAATGGAAGCGGTTAATAATTACTGCATCGCCGTTAAGGAACAAGGGGATGACATTGTATTCCTTAGAAAAATTGTTAAGGGCGGTGCCGATAAGAGCTATGGTATTCAGGTAGCCAAGTTAGCAGGTGTTCCTGACGGAGTTATAGCAAGAGCAAAAGAAATTGTTACAGAGCTTGCGGATAATGATATTTCAATGAAAGCAAAAGAAATAGCAAGGCTTGGCGTAACCAAGGAATCAATCAGAATTCCTGAAAAAGTAGGAAAAGATGAATATGTTCAGATGTCATTATTTGATGCAGTTAATAATGATGACATAATTGAGGAAATCAAAGAGCTGGAATTGTCAAAAATGACACCTATAGATGCGCTTAATACTTTGTTTGAAATACAGGACAAAATAAAAAACAGGTGGTAAGATATGTCAATTAATCTTCTTGACCAGAATACAATCAATAAAATAGCGGCAGGTGAGGTGGTTGACAGACCATCATCTGTAGTTAAAGAGCTTGTTGAAAATGCAATAGATGCAGGAGCAAGCTCTATTACTGTTGAGATAAAAGAAGGAGGAACTTCTCTTATTCGTATAACGGATAATGGATGTGGTATTCCTAAAGAAGATATTAAGGTTGCTTTTTTAAGACATTCCACAAGTAAAATCCGTTCAGCAGAAGACCTTGTAAGCATATCCTCACTGGGCTTCAGAGGTGAGGCTTTATCCAGTATCAGTGCAGTAGCACAGGTAGAGCTTATTACAAAGACCAAGGATTCGCTTACAGGAATAAGATATTGTATTGACGGCGGCGTGGAAAAGGCATATGAAGAAATAGGGGCACCTGAGGGCACTACTTTTATTATCAGAAATCTGTTTTATAATACGCCGGCAAGAAGAAAATTTCTTAAAACTCCTACGACAGAAGCGGGTTACATCAGTTCACTTATGGAGAATCTGTGTCTGTCACATCCTGATATTTCCATTCGATTTATCAATAATAACCAGCCTAAAATAATGACTGCAGGAAATAACCGTCTGAAAGACGTGATATATACAATATATGGCAGGGAGATTGCAGGAAATCTGCTTGAAATAGATAAGGAATTTGAGGATTTTTCTGTAAAGGGGTATATTGGAAAGCCTTTTATATCAAGAGGCAACAGAAATTTTGAGAATTATTTTATTAACGGAAGATATATTAAAAATAATATTATTGCTAAAGCGATTGAGGATGCTTATGCTCCGTATATAATGCAGCATAAGTATCCTTTTGCTGCGTTGCATATTACAATTAATCCGGAACTTTTGGATGTTAATGTACATCCGTCCAAGATGGAACTCAGATTTTCCAACGAGCAGTCAGTGTATAATAATATAAATGAATGTGTCAGAGATGCACTTGCTCATAAAGAAATAATTCCTGAGTTTACCATGCCGGAAAAACAGGTGGCTCAGACACCAAGTGCACCATATGTTGCACCTGTCACGCCTCCAATGGTAGTAAAAGAACCTGCACCGGTATATAAGACGCCGGAGCCTTTTGAGGTTAAAAGAGCATCTTCGTACAATGCAGTAATTGAAGAAAATATTCAAAAAGACTATAAACAGCTTGAATTATTTGACAGACCTAATCTTCTTGATAAGAAGAATGAAAAAAATATTAAGATTATTGGTCAGGTTTTTGATACATACTGGATAATTGAATTTGAAGGCAGTATGTATATTGTGGACCAGCATGCAGCACATGAAAAGGTTCTTTATGAAAGGTTTATGAAGATTTATAATGAGCAGGAAATTCATACCCAGCAGATTAGTCCGCCAATAATTCTGACTCTTTCAATGGAAGAACAGAACAATCTTAAGGATAATATTAAATACCTTGAAGATATGGGGTATGAGCTTGAGGAATTTGGTGGTGAAGAATATGCAATACGAGGTATTCCTGATGCTTTTTCCCTTGCAGACCCTAAGGAACTGGTTATGGAGATAATTGATTCTTTTTCTGAGGATTATTCTAAGAATACACCTGAGTCAATTAAAGACAGGATTGCAACCATGTCCTGTAAAGCAGCGGTTAAGGGTAATAACAGAATGAGTTATATGGAGGCAGGAAGGCTTATTAATGAGCTTATGGACCTTGAAAATCCATATAATTGTCCACATGGAAGACCAACAATGATAACCATGACCAAATATGAATTAGAAAAGAAGTTTAAGAGAATAGTATGAAACAACCATTAATAATACTTACAGGTCCTACAGCAGTAGGTAAAACAGAGCTGTCAATCCGTCTTGCAAAAGCTGTTAACGGCGAGATTATCAGTGCGGATTCCATGCAGGTATATAGATATATGGATGTGGGTACAGCCAAAATTACCGCTGAGGAAATGCAGGGTGTTCCACATCATCTTATTGATGTACTGGAGCCGTCTGAGGATTTCAATGTGTTTTTGTTTAAGGAAATGGCAGAAAAAGCACTGGATAATATATATAAAAAAGGCAAAATACCGGTAGTTACAGGGGGTACAGGCTTTTATATTCAGGCACTTTTGTATGACATTAATTTTGAAGACACGGATGCTGATTCGGATTTTCGTACAGAAATGTACAGACTCTCCGAAGAAAAGGGCAATGAATATGTCCACGGATTGCTTAAAGAGGTTGACCCGGTTTCGGCTTCGGAAATCCATTTTAATAACATAAAACGTGTAATCAGAGCACTTGAATATCATAATCAGACAGGGAAAAAGATATCAGAGCACAACGAAGAGCAGAGACAGAATGAGTCTCCGTATAATTTTCTTTATTTGGTTCTTAATGACGACAGAGAAAAATTGTATGAGAGAATTAATAAAAGAGTGGACCTTATGTTTGAAAATGGTCTGACAAAAGAAGTGGACAGGCTTATTGAAATGGGATGTCATCGAGATATGACATCGATGAAAGCAATAGGATACAGGGAGTTTTTTGATTATTATGATGGTAATGCTGACCTGTCTATGGTCAGAGAGAATATTAAGACAGATACCAGACATTTTGCAAAACGACAGCTAACCTGGTTCCGCAGAGAGAAAGAAGTCACATGGGTGGATAAGACCATGTTGCATACGGAAGACGACATATTGGGATTTATGTTAGCTTCCTTGCAGGGCAAAGGAATTATCTCTAACTTCTC
>JAZQKW010000041.1:0-11203 GCA_045542375.1 Butyrivibrio sp. | reverse complement strand
CCTATAAAACCAACAGTTGTCTTCATAATTGAGTCTCCGATCTTACTCTCCAACAGTATATAATTTATCCGGAACAACAGCAGCACCAGGTTCCATCTGACCATTTGACTGCTTCTCACCATCTGTAAATATTACAAGTGGAGCAGTCCATTCTGCCTCAAATGTATATGTATATGTTCCGTCATCATTTAACTGCATTTCAACACCAGGCCACGCAGCATTCTTGATTACGGTAGAAGATGATGTTTCATCATATACATATGCAAATACCATATCCTTCCAGTCAGCAGGTTTCTCAAAATGGATTACTGTGCCCGGATGTACTGTATCAAGACGCTTAAATATATATGTCATTGTAGATGTCTTGCCGGACGCGTTGGTACCTTTTAATGTAAGTGTTGTTTTTTCAAGAACATTCTTGCCTTCGCCGATAGTTATTACATCACCGTTTTTGAAGGAAACAGGAGCGCTGCCATCAATGGAATAAGTTGCATCTGTTGTGTTCTCAGCCACTAATGTTACATCTATAGTATCGCTTATATAGTTACCTGTTGTATCATCTGATACTTTAACTACAGCAGAGTTGTTAAGTGTGTCAAGATATCCGTCGTTGTATAAAATAACAGAAGAGTGTCCTGAAATTTCACCATCCATATGTCCGTCTTTAACGGTATATTCTTTGCCTGAAATTCTGTCTGTGTATGTACCATCTGAAAGAGCGGTGTCCACTGAAAAAGTGAAAGCATCTTTAGAACTGTTAACAATTACGAGTCCTTTAGTTCCTCTTTCTATAAATACAACTTTGATATTACCATCAGGATTAAATGTGTTCTGACTTTCACCAATCATTGCGTTTCTGAAACGGTTAACAGCAACGATTTCAGGAGCCTTATATAAATTGTCTCCAGCCATTCCTATTTTGTTAAATGTACCCCACATAGATTCAGAAGTAGCACCATAAGGTCTTGCAAAGAAGAGCGGTGTACCCTTTTCTGATGCGGTAATAACCGTCCATGCAAGAATAATGTCTTTGTTGTCTATAAGCTTATATGTTGCATCATCACCTGTGTAGTTATCGTGTGATTCTACCCATGTAACAATATTAGGTGCCGCATTGCCTATTCTGAAGTCGGTTATTGATGATGCGTTAAGATTGCTGGCATATACGGAATTTCGTATAAAAGAACCGTATGAGCTGGCTGTTGTTGCACCAATTGTGTTAATGTAATCAGCAATTCTTTCGCCACCATCCTGAAGAACCTCACCGTAATTGAAAAGAGTATCTGATTTATCAATTTCAGATAAAACTCTGTCCCAGAAATTATTAGGAAGAGAAGGGTCATCCTGTGGGTCATCAGCAAGTCCGATATGCTTGGCTGTATCAAAACGGAAGCCGTCTGCTCCACATGCGATACATTCATTCATAAAGTTGATAAAATAATCCTGAAATGCTGTGCTCTCTGTATTAACGTCATAGAGACCGCCTACACCCATAAGCGTACATTCTGTTCTGTCATTGTAGTTGGAAATGGCTTCCATACCATTAGAATGATATAACTTGTCTAAACCACCTACAGCATCAAGAAAATTCTTACTGATGGCATCAGTTGTTTTGGTAGTATGGTTAGGTGCTACGTCTACAATTACTTTGATTCCATAGCTTTCGGCAATGTTACACATATTGGTGAATTCTTCCTTGGTTCCAAGCTGGTAATTGCCAATGGTCCAGTCAGTAGGCTGGTAGTGGTAGTACCACTTTCCGGCTCCGAATAAATCCATTCCTCCGTCGCCACCATCGTAACATTCGTTAACTGGGGATGTCTGAATGGCAGTATAACCGGCAAGGGCAATGTCCTGCATTGATTCGGCAATTGTATTAAAAGACCATGAGAAACAATGAAGAATAGTTCCGTCTTTAATATTGTCTGCTAATCCGTATTCATTACCGGTTTCAGTAATGTTGTTATCAGGAGATGTTGTTGTCTCCTTAGGAGTATCCGGAGTCTTACTACATCCGGAAAGTACCGAGAGCCCCATGACTGTGGCAAGGGCAATAGCTGATATCTTTCTTGTCTTGTTCATATTTCCTCCAAAATATATATAATTTCAATATATAAATTATAATTAATAAGAGTGTAAATATCAATTTGTTTTTTTCTAAAGATATGTTATACTGTGAAAATGAAGTTTAGTAAAATCGGAGGAAAAGTGCGCTTATGTCACACATTGACCAGAGTAGAATCAGAAATTTCTGCATTGTTGCCCATATTGACCATGGTAAATCAACACTTGCAGACAGAATAATAGAGAAAACAGGACTTCTGACAAGCAGAGAGATGCAGGAACAGGTCCTTGATAATATGGAGCTTGAAAGAGAAAGAGGAATTACAATTAAGGCTCAGGCTGTAAGAATTGTATATACGGCTAAGAATGGCGAGGAATATATTTTTAATCTTATTGATACACCGGGACACGTTGACTTTAATTATGAGGTTTCCAGAAGTCTTGCGGCATGCGAAGGTGCAATTCTCGTAGTAGATGCAGCACAGGGAATAGAGGCTCAGACACTTGCTAATGTATATATGGCTCTTGACCATGACCTTGAAGTATTTCCTGTTATTAATAAAATTGACCTTCCAAGTGCAGAGCCACAGAGAGTTAAGGATGAAATAGAGGATATAATCGGAATAGAAGCGCAGGACGCACCTTTGATTTCTGCCAAGAGAGGCCTTAATATTGAGGATGTTCTTGAGGCGGTCGTTGAGAAACTTCCGGCACCATCAGGAGATCCGGAGGCACCATTGCAGGCTATGATTTTTGACTCTATATACGATTCGTATAAGGGGGTAATTGTATTTTGCCGTGTGAAAGAGGGTAGAGTTAAGAAGGGCACAAGAATAAGAATGATGGCAACAGGTGCTGAAGCAGATGTTGTTGAAGTAGGATATTTTGGGGCAGGTCAGTTTATTCCATGTGATGAACTTTCAGCAGGACTTGTTGGATATGTAATGGCAAGTATTAAGAATGTAAAGGACACCAGAGTTGGTGATACAATTACCAATGCGGCTAATCCTTGTACAGAAGCCTTACCGGGATATAAGAAAGTTAATCCTATGGTATATTGTGGTCTTTATCCTGCAGATGGGGCTCATTATGAGGATTTAAAGGATGCCCTTGAAAAGTTACAGCTTAATGATGCCTCGCTTTTCTATGAACCGGAGACATCCATTGCGTTAGGATTTGGTTTCAGATGTGGTTTCCTTGGACTCCTTCATCTTGAAATTATTCAGGAACGACTTGAAAGAGAATATAATCTTGATCTTGTTACAACAGCTCCGGGCGTTGTGTATAGAGTTTATAAGACAGATGGAACAATGATTGAGTTGACCAATCCATCTAATCTTCCGGACCAGTCGGAAATCGACTATATGGAAGAGCCTATGGTGGATGCCGAGATTATGGTTACATCTGAATATGTAGGTGCAATTATGACTCTTTGTCAGGAAAGACGAGGAGAATATATTGGAATGGAATACATTGAAGGAACAAGAGCATTAATCAAATATGTTCTTCCACTTAATGAGATTATTTATGATTTCTTTGACGCATTGAAATCAAGATCAAGAGGCTATGCTTCATTTGATTATCAGATGAAGGGATATCAGAAATCTAAGCTTTGTAAGTTGGATATTCTTGTTAATAAGGAAGAGGTTGATGCACTTTCATTTATTGTATTTGAGGGTAGTGCTTATGAACGTGGAAGAAAGATGTGTGAAAAGCTTAAGGAAGAGATACCAAGACAGCTTTTTGAAATACCAATTCAGGCGGCAATCGGTAGCAAGATTATTGCAAGAGAGACAGTTAAAGCTATGAGAAAGGACGTTCTTGCAAAATGCTATGGTGGCGATATTTCACGTAAGAAGAAACTTCTTGAAAAGCAGAAGGAAGGTAAGAAACGTATGAGACAGATTGGTAACGTTGAGATTCCACAGAAGGCATTTATGAGCGTATTAAAGCTTGATGATGAATAATCTGAAAGAAGGAAATATAATGTATTTTAAAGGTGCAGTGCAACATTTAAAAACAATTACCAGACACAGACATGAAGTTATTAAGAACTGTTTTAAGGCAGGAATAGGATTTCAGGGACTGTTTCATGATTTGTCCAAGTATTCACCTACTGAGTTTATTCAGGGAGCAAAATACTATCAGGGAACTAGAAGTCCTAATGAAATGGAAAGGGAACTTTTCGGATATTCCAAAGCATGGCTTCATCACAAAGGGCATAACAGACATCACTACGAATACTGGACGGATTATAATATCGTTACTAAACAGCTTGAAGGTGTTGAAATGCCACCTAAGTATTTTGTTGAGATGGTATGTGACAGAATAGCAGCAAGTAAGATATATGCAGGCGATAATTATACGGATAAGGCACCACTTGAATATTTCAGACGTGGCAGAGGCCATATGTTGATTAATGATAGGACCTGTGCTGAACTTGAAAAAGTACTTAAAATGCTGGCAGTACATGGTGAAGACAGGGTTTTTGCATATTTGAGAAGAAAAGTATGGAGCTCCAAGTGAAGGATATAGGATTATATATACACATTCCTTTCTGTGTTTCAAAATGTATATATTGTGATTTTTTATCAGGACCTGCTGATTACAGTGGAAGAGCAGGATATGTTAAGGTACTGTGTCAGGAAATACAGGATTTTGCAATAGAACATAGCAGAGAATACATTGTAAAGACTGTTTTTTTTGGCGGCGGAACCCCATCAGTTCTTGAAAATGAGCTGATGGAGAAAATACTGGTAACCATAAGGGACAATTTTAACATTGCAAAGGATTGTGAATTTACAATAGAGTGTAATCCGGGAACCGTAAGCTATGATAAACTTCAGATGTACAGAGAACTCGGAGTCAACAGGCTTAGCTTCGGATTGCAGTCGGCAGATGATGAAGAGTTAAAGAGATTGGGAAGAATTCATACCTTCAGAGATTTTCTTGAATCTTATGAGTGGGCGGTTAAGGCGGATTTTCATAATATCAACGCTGATATAATGTCAGGATTAATGAATCAGACGGTTGAGAGTTATATTAATACGCTTAACAGAGTTATGCCTCTTGGTCTTTCACATATATCAGCATACAGTCTGATAATAGAAGAGGGGACACCGCTGTATTCAATGTATTCTTCAGGAAATATTATTTTGCCTGACGAAGATGCGGAAAGGCAGATGTATTACGATACATTGAAGGTTCTGTCTGACTATGGATACCACCGCTATGAAATATCCAATTATGCCATGGAAGGTTTTGAATGCAGACATAACATAACATACTGGAAAAGAGGAGACTACAAGGGATTTGGTCTTGGAGCAGCCTCTCTTATTGATAATGTAAGATACAGTAATGTATCGGATATGAAAGCGTATATGGAAGGCGGAGTGCCATCTTCTGAAATTCTTACAACAGATGACTGTATGGCTGAATTTGCTTTTCTGGGACTTAGAATGATGGAAGGCATTGATACAGAGGAATTCAGAAATATATTTAATAGGGATTATTATGATGTATATGGTGATGTTACAGCCGGACATATATCAAAAGGACTTCTGATAAAGGAAGGAAGTCGTATTAAGTTAACAGAAAAGGGAATTGACGTAAGCAATTATGTTTTTAGTGATTTTTTGCTTACTTGACAACACCCCTTTTTGTGATAGAATTATTGACAGCATAACCTGATGGAGGGTAACAATGAGACACGATTTTAAGAAGATTGAACCAAAATGGCAGAAGAAATGGGATGAGAGAAAAGCATTTGAAGCTGTTGACGGTTCTGAGAAACCTAAATTTTACGGACTTGTGGAATTTCCATATCCAAGTGGAGCGGGAATGCATGTAGGTCACATTAAGGCATATTCAAGTGTTGAAGTAATTTCAAGAAAGAGACGTATGCAGGGATATAATGTACTTTTTCCTATCGGATTTGATGCATACGGACTTCCTACAGAGAACTATGCCATTAAGACTAAGACACATCCACGTATTATAACAGATAATAATATTGAAAAGTTTACTGAACAGCTTAAGAAAGTTGGATTTTCTTTTGACTGGACAAGAGTAGTTGATACAACTGATGAGAATTTCTATAAGTGGACTCAGTGGATTTTTATTAAAATGTTTGAAAATGGTCTTGTATACAGAGACAAGGCATTGGTTAACTATTGTCCATCATGTAAGGTTGTTCTTTCTAACGAGGACAGCCAGGGCGGAAAGTGTGATATCTGTCACAGCGATGTTGTACAGAAATCCAAGGTTGTATGGTATTTAAGAATTACTGAGTATGCAGATAAGCTTCTTAAGGGTCTTGATACAGTTGATTATCCTGAGAATGTTAAGATGCAGCAGGTTAACTGGATTGGTAAGTCAACAGGTGCTTTTGTGGATTTCTCAGTTGATGGTGTTGACGAGAAGATTAAGATATATACAACAAGACCTGATACTTTATTTGGTGTAACGTTTATGGTAATTGCACCGGAGCATCCTTTTATTGATAAGTACGCTGATAAGATTACCAATATGGATGCAATTCTTAATTACAGAACTGAATGTGCCAAGAAGTCAGAGTTTGAGAGAACACAGCTTGTTAAAGATAAGACAGGTGTCAAGATTGAAGGCTTTGAGGCAATTAATCCTATAAGTGGCAAGAAGATTCCTGTATTTATCGCAGATTATGTAATGATGGGATATGGTACAGGTGCTATTATGGCGGTTCCTGCCCATGATCAGAGAGATTATGATTTTGCTAAGAAGTTTGGTGTTGATATTGTTCCTGTAATTAAGGGCGGCAACATTGAAGAATGTGCATATACAGGCGAAGGAGAGATGATTAATTCAGATTTCCTTAATGGTCTTTCTAAGAAAAAAGACTGCATCGCAAGAATGAATGAAGAACTTGAGAAATTAGGTGTTGGTAAGAGCGGTGTTCAGTATAAGATGAAGGATTGGGCTTTCAACAGACAGAGATACTGGGGAGAACCAATTCCAATTGTACACTGTGAATACTGCGGTGACGTAACAGTTCCTTATGAAGAACTCCCACTAAGACTTCCACAGGTAGAGAATTTTGAGCCTGGACAGGAAGGTGAATCACCACTTGTTAAGATTGATTCATTTGTTAACTGTAAATGTCCAAAATGTGGTAAGGATGCCAAGAGAGAGACTGATACAATGCCACAGTGGGCAGGTTCATCATGGTATTTCTTAAGATATATTGATCCTAAGAATGACAGTTGTTTTGCTGACAGAGACAAGATTAACTATTGGATGCCGGTTGACTGGTACAACGGTGGTATGGAGCATGTTACAAGACATATGATTTATTCACGTTTTTGGCACCATTTCTTATATGATTTGGGACTCGTTAACACAAGTGAGCCATATTCTAAGCGTTCGGCACAGGGACTTATTCTCGGACCGGATGGGGATAAGATGAGTAAAT
This sequence comes from Butyrivibrio sp., assembly GCA_045542375.1. GTDB lineage: Bacteria > Bacillota > Clostridia > Lachnospirales > Lachnospiraceae > Eshraghiella. Next base: position 3,690 of record JAZQKW010000041.1, on the reverse strand, counting down.
CAAAAGGTAATGTAATAGATCCTCTTGATATCGTTAATGAGTACGGTGCAGATACACTTAGAACCTATGTACTTTTCATGGGTGATTATGGTGATGCATCTCCATGGAACGACAGCTCTGTTAAAGGATGTAAGCGTTTCATTGAAAGAGTAGCAGCAATGACAGAAATGGTAAGTGATGAAGCACTTCCATCTAAGCTTGAATCATTAATGCACAAGACTATTAAGAAAGTATCAGCAGATATTGAAGATATGAAGTTTAATACTGCAATAGCTTCACTTATGACACTTATTAATGAGATTTATGCAGTAGGACATATTACCAAGGATGCATTAATTACATTTATTAAGCTTCTCTGTCCATTTGCTCCACATATTTGTGAAGAAATGTATGAAGAATTAGGTGGAGAGGATGTTCTTGCACTTTCTGAGTGGCCTGAATATGATGAAGCTAAAACAGTTGATGCAAGTATCGAAATTGCTGTCCAGATTAATGGTAAGGTAAAAGCTACAATTGAAATTCCTAATAATGAAGCTAAGGATAAGGTTCTTGAAATGGCTAAGGCTGATGATAAAATATCAGTGCTTATAGATGGAAAGACGATTGTGAAGGAAATTTACGTTCCTAATAAGATTGTTAACATTGTAGTAAAATAATACATGAATTGTGGCCGGAATGTCAGAGATGACGTTCCGGCTAATGTTTTATTTTTTTGGAATTATCATGTTCATAAGCATTTCGGCCTTGCTAATTTCCTCGGGAGACATATTATGTTTCATTGAGTCAAATAATGAACTTATTTCCTCGTGGTCGAAATGTATTTTATCCTTCTTTGCCTTGTTCATAAACGCAAATAGAAGAGGAATAAGCTCATCAGAGGTCTTACCCTCAGCCATTGTGGTAAAATCCTTTAGCAGTTTTTCTTTTTTTGGATCAAGATTTCCCATATTCACCTTAAGAATTTAATATTTTTTGATAAGATTCATATAATTTTTGCTGGTCAGGAGACAGAAAATTTTTAAACATATCGGATTCACCTGATGTATCTCCTACACTCTGAAAAGTACTCATTAATTCACTTACATTGGAAAAGCTGGTTATCATATTAAGTATTTCCAAATCCTTTTGCGGGCAGAAACGTCTAATTTCCTTTAACATATAGTCTTTATCATGGTTTCCTCTGAATAATGGAGAGGGCTCTGTCATATTTTTAAAAAAATTAATTGTGTTTACAAGCTCAATTACCCTTATTGCAATGGAGAACATTTTCTGTTCTTTTAGTCCGACAAAAGGGATGAAGGCCTTCAGCATTTGCAGATATGTACCGGATGTTGCAAGGTCAAATTCGGTAAGCGGAAGAATATCTTTATTGTTCATATTTTGCCCCCCTTTATCTGATTAAATTATATGCTATGAGACAAAATATATGACAGAGTACCCACACAGGGGCACCCTGCCATTTCGAAAAATTATCCGATAAGTGCAATTAAAATGATAATCCAGAGTATGTTTCCGCATCCACAGCTGTCGTTACCGCATCCGCCCATTGAAGAGCCGCCTAAGAATCCGCCTTCGCCACCACATGCGCATGAAAGAATGAGAAGGATTAAAATAATGCTGCAGCTGCAGTTTCCTCCGCCGTTTAAGAATCCTCCGTTATTGCATGTGTTGCTGCATCCGCATCCTGTTGCTGCTAAATCACTCATTGTAAGTCCTCCGGTATAATTTGATTTACAATATACTGATATTCAAGATAACTTGTTTTGTTTACTGAAAATGTTGATTTTAATAAATAATAACTGTATAATAAATTATTATTTGTTAAGGAGAAGAAAATAATGGCAAAGATAATGATGACAACTCCACTTGTTGAAATGGATGGAGATGAAATGACAAGAATTCTCTGGAAATCAATTAAGGATGAACTTCTTTTACCTTTTATTGATCTTAAGACAGAGTACTATGATTTGGGACTTGAATACAGAAATGAAACAGATGATCAGGTAACGGTTGACGCAGCTAATGCAACCAAGAAATATAAAGTAGCAGTTAAATGTGCAACGATTACACCTAATGCGGCAAGAATGAAGGAATATGACCTTAAAGAAATGTGGAAGAGTCCTAACGGAACAATCAGAGCAATTCTCGATGGTACTGTTTTCAGAGCCCCAATTATTGTAAAAGGAATTGAGCCACTTGTTAAGAATTGGAAGAAGCCTATTACAATTGCAAGACATGCATATGGTGATGTATACAAGAATGTTGAGATTAAGGTTCCGGGAGCAGGTAAGGCAGAGCTTGTGTTTACTGCAGAGGATGGAACAGTGATGAAGGAGACAATCCACGAATTCAAGACATCGGGAATTATTCAGGGTGTACATAATGTGGATAAGTCTATTGAAAGCTTTGCAAGAAGCTGCTTTAACTATGCAATGGACATGAAGCAGGATTTATGGTTTGCGACTAAGGACACAATTTCTAAGAAATATGACCATAATTTCAAGGATATTTTCCAGGAAATTTATGATGCTGAATATGCAGACAAGTTTAAGGAATTAGGAATTGAATATTTCTATACACTTATTGATGACGCAGTAGCAAGAGTTATGAAGTCAGAAGGTGGATATATCTGGGCATGTAAGAATTATGATGGTGACGTTATGAGTGATATGGTTGCTACAGCCTTTGGTTCACTTGCAATGATGACATCAGTTCTTGTGTCACCGGAGGGCTTCTATGAATATGAAGCTGCTCATGGTACAGTACAGAGACATTATTATAACCATCTTAAAGGACAGACAACATCCACCAATTCAGTGGCAACAATATTTGCATGGACAGGTGCGCTTAAGAAACGTGGTGAGCTTGATAATAATGCAGAACTCATGGGATTTGCAGATGCTCTTGAGAAAGCATGTATTGAAACCATTGAAAGTGGTAAAATGACTAAAGATTTGGCTCTTATTACAACAATAGAGAATCCTGTAGTATTGGACAGCTTTGAATTTATTAAAGCAATCAGAAGCCGTCTTGAAGAAATACTCTAAAATAATTTAAGAAAGCTGGTCTTGACTTAATATGAAGCACAGAATAAAAAATGGACTGAACGAATATTATCATATGGTATTTAAGGATGCCTTTGGCATCCTGAAAAAGAGCGGGTTAAGTCTGCTGTTTTTTGAGATAATCTATAAGATGCTGTTCATAGCCATATTTTATCCTGTGCTTGTTTATGGTTTTAAGCTTACCCTAAAGGTTGCAGGGCTTAAGTTTCTTACCAATAATTATCTTGTAGATTATTTCAAGAGTCCGCTTACTATTATTTTCATTCTATTCGGGCTTCTTATTATAGCCTTTTATACTACCTATGAGGTATCCTGCCTGTCTGTGTGTTTTGATGGGGGCCACCATGGACGAAAAATGTCAGTAGGGGATATTTTCAGGGGCGGAATTAAGATGCTTAAGACATCCTTGAAGAAAAAGAAGATTAATACCCTTTTTCATATAACAATAATATCACTGATGATGAATATTACCCTGTTCGGATTCTTTTTATCCAATATCAAGATTAACAGTGCAGCCGTTGATATAATTAAGACATGGAAGGTACCGCTTATAATAGTAGCAGTATGTATTCTTGCGCTGTTTATATATTGTATGATTCATATTTTTACCATGAATTATGTAGCA
>JAZQKW010000040.1:0-1888 GCA_045542375.1 Butyrivibrio sp. | reverse complement strand
AACGATTGTTGATTGTGGTTGAGAAAAATCATAGCTTTCTAACTACGTTTTGTTGAAAAGCCTATTGTTTGTCTTTTATAAAAATGTCACATACCATTTCGGGGTGTTTAGGGACACGTAGGAAGCTTTGAAAAAAATCGTTAATTTTGCCTTAGAAACAGGGCAATATATGCCGACGGTCTGCAAATGTCCGACGATGCTTGTTCCAACAATAGAACAAGCGAGGAGTTTTTGCAGACCGTCGTCTTATAAGCATATTGCCCTGTTTCTATGACAAAATAGATTTTTTGATATTGAAGACTGCGTGCCCCTAAACATCTCGGAATGGCATGTAACTTTATAAAAGCCAAAGCTATTTTAACAAAACGACTAAGAAAGCTTACGATTTTCTCAAATCCAATCAACAATCGTTAATCATTCTCTAATGCACATTACGAAACAGTATACTCCTTTGTGAATTGAAGAAATTAATTTATATGCTTGCTTTTGGTAATATTTTGTGATAATCTGTGCAATATAGATTATAGAGATAACACAGTGAAGGAAAGAGTAGGTCTGTGAAGAGTTCTACAGAGAGGTCCCGGGTGCTGAGAGGGATGAAGTCAGTAGCAGATTGAAGATGGCTCCGGAGTGGCGTACCAAACGGATTTCCGTAAGGCTACGACAGGACCGCCTGTTACAGCGGAGAGGTTTTCTAAGGAGAACTTCATGAGACTTATTTTGCGAGAGATAAGTGAATAGAAGTGGTACCACGGTATATATCGTCTTCTAACGTCTTAGGGCGTTAGAAGACTTTTTTATTCAATAGGAAATACCATTTACATTAAAGTATGAAATTTAAGGAGGAATTAGAAATGTGTAAAAAACCTTATTACATCACAACGGCGATTGCTTATACATCAGGCAAGCCACATATTGGAAATACTTATGAAATCGTTCTTGCAGACAGTATTGCAAGATATAAGAGAATGCAGGGATTTGACGTGCGTTTTCAGACAGGAACAGATGAACATGGTCAGAAGATTGAGTTAAAGGCAGGAGAAGCCGGAGTTTCACCTAAGGAATTCGTTGATGGTGTATCAGATGAGATTAAGAGAATATGGGATTTGATGAATACCTCTTATGATAAGTTTATCAGAACAACTGATGAATATCATGAGAAACAGGTTCAGAAGATTTTTAAGAAGTTATACGATAAGGGTGATATCTATAAGGGCTCTTATGAAGGTCTTTACTGTACACCTTGTGAATCTTTCTGGACAGAATCACAGCTTGTAGACGGTAAGTGTCCTGACTGTGGAAGAGAGGTTAAGCCTGCCAAGGAAGAGGCTTATTTCTTCAAGATGAGCAAATACGCAGACAGACTTATTGAACATATTAATACACATCCTGAATTTATTCAGCCGGTATCCCGTAAGAATGAGATGATGAATAATTTCCTTCTTCCGGGACTTCAGGACCTCTGTGTTTCAAGAACATCTTTTAAATGGGGTATTCCTGTAGATTTTGATGACAGACATGTCGTGTATGTATGGCTTGATGCTCTTACCAACTATATCACAGGACTTGGATATGACTGCGACGGAAATCATGATGATTTGTACAAAAAATACTGGGCAGCAGACCTTCACCTTATCGGTAAGGATATTATCAGATTCCATACAATTTACTGGCCAATTTTCTTAATGGCACTTGATATTCCGCTTCCTAAGCAGATTTTCGGACATCCATGGTTATTACAGGGAGACGGCAAGATGAGTAAGTCAAAAGGTAATGTGCTTTATGCAGATGACCTTGTGGATTTCTTTGGAGTGGATGCGGTAAGATTCTTTGTTTTACACGAAATGCCATTTGAAAATGACGGTGTAATTACATGGGAGCTTATGGT
>JAZQKW010000039.1:0-3972 GCA_045542375.1 Butyrivibrio sp. | reverse complement strand
CCATATGTTGAAGAACCTTCTCTAAGATCTACTGCAACGTCGAAAACTTCTCCTCTGATAACTCTAACAAGCTTATCCTGAGGGTACTCCTTCTGAAAATGAAGACCTCTCAATACACCCTTCTTAGATGCTGACTGGTTATCCTGAACAAATACCTCAGGTATGCCGGCTGCTTTATAATCATTATAGTTATAAGACTCAAAAAAATACCCTCTTGAATCTCCAAAAACTGTAGGTTCAATAACCTTTAATCCTTCTATTTCACAAGTAGCAACATTAATCTTACCCATATGTTCTCCTTCTTTCTGTAAAAATTACCATAACTGATTTATTTTACCATATTTTTCATTTTATCTTCAACCCTATTTAATATTTTTATGCACAACTGTTAAGAATTATCTGAGAATACAGTTCAAAACACAGCACAAATGCCATTAATGACAGTATTATTGGATAAAAACGTTCTTTTTTCCAACTGCATTTTATCTTAGTTGTACCTAAAAGACTTAGCCCGGTAAATAAAAGGGGAATAAAATATCTGCCCTGAACTCCGTATATTGCGATTTCAGTTCCTACAGGTGAAAACGCCATATACATACTAGTCCATATAAGTGCAACCGATATAAATATACATCCACCCATCACCAATCTGTATTTTGTCTTGAAGTTGAATCCGTCCTCTCCCTGAGTCATAATAACAATTGCAAGAATCATTACCAAAGGTACAATAAACATTCCTTTTCCGAAGAAATACATATTGTCGAGTGCAGATGCTCCCACTGAAAAATCAAATAAATACTTACCAATAGATTTGAACAAAAGCCCTGCATACCCAAAGATGTTACTGAATATATAAGACATCTGTCCCATATGGCTTGTATCTCCACCTCTGTCATCTCCCCCATCCTGACCCATAGCAAGCGGAAGAATCGCCGTTAACATTAATACCATAAAGCAGATAACAAAGCCTGCTTTCATTATTATTCTTGTCTTTTTATCTTTGAACTTGGTCTTAGGCAAAAATAATCCCATCAAAAACATAGGTGCATAGATGGCTTTTGCCAAGCTTCCATATCCCAAAAATCCGCATCCAAGCAGATAATTTTTCCATGTTATCTGTTCTTCATCATTAATAAACTCATTAAGAATAAATGCAAGTCCCAATGCCGTAAATCCGATGATTACCGGGTCATATGATATGGTGGATGACAGGAACATAACCGTAGGCATAAGTCCAATTGTAGCTAATAAAAGCTTACCCTTCTTAAGTACCTTAATGGCAAAAAACATTGTAATCACATATGTTATCAGACTAATTAATCTTGCAAACATATAAATGTTTCCAAAATCCATTTTAAACAATCTTGCAATATTTATTCCAAATGCCATGAAAACATAGGCAAAGGTAGGCATACTGCTTGTGGTTCTTGCGGTAAGTCTGAATTCATCTTCCCCGTTATTTTCATACAATGCATTCTCATTAAGATACTTGCGAAAAGCCACATACTCTTCGTAAGATGACGTTCTGTATTCAGGATGGTTAGCATCCACTGTGTTAAGCATATTCCACAAGGTCTCGTTTTCCTCCGTGGTACTTTCAAAGGAAAGAACAAAGGAATTCCTGAAATGAGCCTCTTCATCAAAGCCAACTCGCACAAGGGGCATTGCTATTACCATTGCAAGCCCTATTGCTCCTGCTACTATGGCAAATCCTATTTCTATCTTCTCGGCAATAAGCTTTCTCCATACAAAAATCATGGCAAATGTAATTAATCCAAGGAAAAAGAATGCAACTCTTATCCAATTAATTACACAGGTATTCCTTACTGTAACCGATTTAATTGTTATATCATTTTCATGTTCTTCTACTACGAGTGTAACTGATTCAACCTGTTCCCTAATGTTAACTACAGTCTCATCAAGATATACCGGATTAACATCCTCTATTATCTTCGTCTCAGTTACTCCGTACATATTGACATAATTAATCAAAAGACTTTGTACCAAAACACCTTCTGTTTCATAGGAAATAGCGAGTCTGTCCACATACCCGTTTACATCAAAAGAAATGGTGGCACTTTCATCCTTATGGATAAAAAGATTTCCATCATCTCTCCTGTGGGTATTTTCAGTTGTACAATTATCAAGCACTATCTCCCTATTACCTTTATCAGCGGGCGACAGAGTAAGCTGCTTCATATGAAAGCACAGTTCAATAATAACAGTAAGCAGAATCGCTCCTGCCACCGCTATTATATTCTGTATATATTTTCTTTTAAGTAATTCCTTCATCACTTCACTCCCGTTAATTTAACGATTTCCTCACTAATTCTCTGTACTGTAGCCGAAGGCTTGTACTTATCCGCATCAAACAAGATTTTGTGAAATTCTATTACATTGTCTTCAAGAGTAACCGGAACCACCGGATTATATATATTAGCATCTTTTAGATATTCTATCTGGTCATTCTTATTAAATGGGAAACCTCCATCTATCATCGTAAGCTTGTAATCCATTAAAGAAGGAATCATATCTATAATTTCTCTGGTTTCCATATTGGTAGCAATATTCTTACATACCGCTGTTATTGCCGAGTTAACCTGAGATAATTTCATTGATTTGGCTTTAGCAACAATCTGTGATATAACAGCTCTCTGTCTCTCTGTTCTTCCATAATCAGCACGACCATCACCAAATCTTATACGAGAAAATGCCGTAGCCTGAATACCATCCATATGAACCATATACTTGGTAGTCATTTTCTCTTTATCAGCACGAAGCGCATCATCATCCATGTTCGGGTCATCAGGAATCACATTAATTTCCTCATATGAAACCCCTGTATTCTCAGATGTGTCAACAAGATATCTGTTAAGCCATCTCTGCTCCATAAGATTAATTTCAATATCCACTCCGCCAACAGCGTCAACAATTTCAATAAGTGCTGACCAGTTAACCATTACAAACTTGCTGATGTCCAAGTCAAGATTTCTGTTAACCATACTTATCGCTGACTCAATTCCGTACTTAAACACAGCCTCCGTAGCCTTACTGAGTTCTCTGTTGTACTCCTTGTCATCTGGCCCCATTTCAAGCATGGTATCCCTGTATATGGATATAATTCTCACTTCCTTCGTATCATTGTTAATACTGGCCACAAGAATTGCATCTGTATGATTCTCCCCTAACTGTGTAAGAGAATCGGATGTGTTTTGTCTGGAGTCCGAACCAAGTAACAGTATGTTAGTATACCCGCTTAGTACTTCCTTGGTATCCTCGTCTATATCCTCATTAGTAAATATCAGCTCCTCGTTAAGAGGTGTATATTGGATAAGATTGAGTTTGTCTACCGCATACCATATAAGCAAAAGAATACCTACTACAACAACTTCAAGAAAAAGTATTACCGCCTTAATCCAACCTTTCTTTTTCTTGGACTTCTTAGTCTTTTTCTTAGGTCCTATTTCCTCATATTCTTCATATTCATCATGTTCATCATATGTAAGTTCATCATCAAAATCTCTGTATTTTGCCATCCCCGATATTAAATCCTTCCTACATCTTAATATGCATTTTTATTAACAAATCCTTTAAAAATAGTATATATCATTATCTTAAAGTCAAAGAATAATGTCCAATTTTCAATATAATACAAGTCACATTCAATTCTTTTATTAATGGAAGTATCTCCTCTGTATCCATTAACCTGTGCCCATCCTGTAATTCCCGGTCTGACCTGATGCTTAATCATGTATCTTGGAATCTCTTCCTTAAACTTATCCACATAAAAAGGTCTTTCAGGTCTTGGTCCCACAAGACTCATATCACCCTTCAAAACATTAATAAACTGCGGAAGTTCATCTATGCTTGTCTTACGAATAAACTTACCAACCTTGGTAACTCTTGGATCATCACTAGTTGTCCATTTACTCATATCGCTTCCATCGGTAGTTTCCTTCATGGAGCGGAACT
>JAZQKW010000038.1:0-3856 GCA_045542375.1 Butyrivibrio sp. | reverse complement strand
TGTTCAATAGGTTCGTCAAAGGATGCCCAGAGAACAGGTATTGTTCACATTGTATTTAACGTAATTGGAACAGTTCTTTTTATGATTGTGATGACAATTTTAAGAGGTGTAGGATTCATGCCGGATTTGTGGACCGGAACGGTTAACAGCGGTATTATCGCTAATTTCCAGACCATATTTAATCTTGCTACAGCTATTGTATTACTTCCGTTTACCGGTATGCTTGTAAAGTTAGCATGTAAGATTATTAAGGAAGGCAATGATAAAGAAGTTAAGAAATTTCCGGAACTTGCAGCTCTTGATACCAAGCTTATGATTACACCACCACTTGCACTTGCGGAGGTTAACAAGCTTGCAATCAATATGGCTAACATCGCACAGGAAAATATATCTTTAAGTTTAAAGCAGTTTGAAGGATACAGTGCTGGAGTAACGGATATTATCAATTCCAACGAAGAAAAATTGGATTGTTTTACGGATAGAGCGGACAATTATCTTATTGAACTTTCAAGCAATATTAAGAATGTTGCGGACAAACGACATCACAGTATGTTAATGCAATGTATAAGCGATATAGAACGAATTGGTGATTATGCAACTAATTTTGATGAGCTGGCTAAGAAGAAATCGGACTCTGATGTGAGTTTCTCTGAAACCGCGGTTAAGGAATTTGATACGATAAGGGATGCAATAATTGAAATTCTCAGACTTACGATAGAAGCTATGACAGACGAGAATGACTATGTAACAAAGCGTATAGAACCTCTTGAGGAGGTTATTGACGATATGGTACTCTTTCTTCAGAATCGTCACAGAGACCGTCTGTGTAAGGGTATATGTTCAATCAATGGGGGACTTATTTTCCTTGATGCACTTACTTATCTTGAGAGAACAGCGGACCAGTGTTCAAGCATTGCAATGCTTCTGTTAGGTAAGAATAATGATGAGATTTCACAGAATCATCATCTGTATATGCAGATGCTTCATGCATCTACTGACCAGTCATATCTGGCTGAGCAGGAGAATAGAAGAGCACAGTATCTTATACCGCTTAAGAATATGAAATATTAAATATTAGTTAGGTGTAATAGGGTGTCCCCGTGGGGGGATGCCCTTATTTTTATGTGAAGAGAGGCTGTATGCATAGTACAGCCCCGCCGTTATTTTGGTCAAAATTTGGTCAATTTTATGTCATATGTCCAAAATACTGAAATAGAATGAAAGAATATTGGCGATTGGTCAAATTTTGGTCAATTTTCCGTATATGTCCAAAAACCGTCCCAAGAGGCAGGGATGTCAGGAAAAATGCCGCGCCAGGAGACACCGGAAACAGAAATCTGTAGTTGAATATATCGCATATAAATAGTACAATGAGTGTATGATTTTTAATACAAAAACAAGGAGGACAGGAAATGACGGGTTATGGCAAGATGAGAAGTCCGATTCTCAGAAAAGTGCTAAGTTATTTCATTGCATTTGCAATGATCGTGGCACTTATACCGGCAAGCGCATTTCATGTTAATGCAGCGGCTACGGTTAAGGTTAAGCTTCATTTCAGAAATTCTAAACAATGGAGCGATGTGTATGTGTATGCATGGGAGAAAGACCCGATAACAGGCTCGTGGCCTGGGGATAAGCTTTCTATTGACAGTGACGGATACTACACATATGAAGTTTCCAAAAGCAGCAGTAGTGCTTTGAATTTTATATTTAATGACGGCGGAAGCAATCAGACAGAGGATTTATCTCTTAGTGCAGCTACATTGGCGGGGGATGCTGACGGCGTTGTAGAAAGATGGGTTGATGGTGCGGAGAATGTTCGTAACAACCCACTTAAGGGACTTCCTACAGTTAGTGGTAACAAGGTGACTTTTAAGTATACCGGAGCGTCGGGAGCACAGGTATATCTTGCAGGTACCATGAATGGATGGAATACCACTGCTAACAAGATGACAGAGAGTTCATCGGGCGTATATACTTGTACAATTGAACTTGCACCGGGTGAATATCAGTACAAATATGTGGTTAATAATAACTGGCTCAAGGATTCGGCTAATGAATTTGAGATAATCGAAGCTGGGGGTAATTCTAACAGCCTTGCAATTGTTCCGGGTATCGTGGCAGAATCCATTAGTGTTAAGAAGGGTAATTCAATGACACTTCCTTCTGAACTGGCATATCTTACAGCAACAGGCGGACAGGGAACTAAGACAGTTACATATACTTCTTTAACAAGTGGTGTAACGATTAATGGCAACAATGTGACTTTTGCAAGTAATTTTAAAGGAACAGAATTCAAAGTCAGAGCCAAGACAGCTGATAATCAGCAAAAGGATATCACAGTTAAGGTATATCAGCCGGGTAATATAACTGTTAAAATACATTATGACAGAAAAGATAATGCGGAAAGTGCGTGGAATGCATGGGTATGGGCAGGTAATCTTGGCGGAAGTGCACACAAGCTTGTGTCAACAGGCGGAGAATATATTGCTACATATACAGTTAATTCTAAGGACGTGTTATATGTTACGGCACTTAATTTTATTATGAGAAAAGGCGAATGGCTTGCTCAGGAAGGAACAAGAACAATTGACCTTTCTACAGTAATGTCAGGAACCGTTCACGCTTATGTGGATAAGGATGGTTCTTACAAAACTGATTATTCAGAGGCTGTGCTTGGAACTAAGATTAAGAATGTGGACTACAACAGAAGCACTAACAAAATAGTTGTAAGTGCATCCGGTCCTATTCCTTCAGCGGATAAAGCATTTACTGTGAAGAAGACTGATGGAAGCACAATTGCGGTTACAGGTGTAACTAATGCAGGAACTACATATCAGTTGTCACTTGGAGAAGATTTAACCACTCTTGTTAAGGTATGTGGAACCTATAAGCTGATATATGATGGCAATGAATATTATGTGTCAATGCCTAATGTATATAAGAGCGAGGAATTTGAGAACACATATACATACACCGGTAATGACCTTGGTGCAACATGGTCATCATCATCAACAAGCTTTCGAGTATGGGCACCAACAGCAGAGAAGGTTCAGGTACAGTTATATGCAACCGGTTCAGACAGTGAATCAGGAAGCAAGAAGCTTGGCACACACACAATGACTAAGGATACTAAGGGAACATGGGTAGCCAAGGTTTCCGGAGATTTGAACGGTGTGTATTATACATATCTTGTAACTGTTAATGGTAAAACAGTTGAAGCCTGCGACCCATATGCGAGAACAACAGGTGTTAACGGTAATCGTGCAATGGTTCTCAATATGGATTCAACAGATCCTAAGGGATGGGGAAGCGATGTAAGTCCTAATAAGGGAATGACATATACAGATGCAATAATTTATGAACTTCATGTAAGAGATTTATCAATTAATGCAGAGTCAGGTGTTAAGTCGGAATGGAGAGGTAAGTTCCTTGGACTTACAGAGAGAGGAACCACTAACAGCAGTGGTATTCCTACTGGACTTGACCATATAAGAGACCTTGGAGTTACTCATATTCATCTTTTGCCATCATATGACTATGGTTCAATTGATGAGACTATGACGGAGGCTCAGAAGGAAGCCAATACTTCCAAGCAGTTTAACTGGGGATATGACCCTGTTAACTATAATGTACCGGAGGGTTCATATTCTACTAACCCATATGACGGAGCGGTCAGAGTTAAGGAAATGAAGCAGATGGTACAGGCATTACATGGTAGCGGTATCAATGTAATTATGGACGTTGTATACAACCATGTATATGATGCCGGCAAATTTGGTTTTAATATGATTGTGCCTAATTATTTTTCAAGAACCAACCCGGATGGAAGCTACTCTAATGGTTCAGGATGTGG
>JAZQKW010000037.1:0-14319 GCA_045542375.1 Butyrivibrio sp. | reverse complement strand
TGATGACAGAATGATATATACTGTTAAAAATTCAGTAGTAGAAAATCCTAATATAGTGTATAATGATGGTGTAACCAAGGTGTATTTATATACCAAAGGAACAAAGGGCGGAAACGATAACCTGAGGGCACTTCTCAACTTTATGGAGAATAGCAACGAAGAGAATGCTACCGATTCCGACCTTTGCAAAATCCAGGGAATTCTGGATGTCATCAGAAACAACGAAGAGGTTGGTGAGCGATATATGACATGGGAAGATGTAATCGAATATGAGAAAAGGGATAGCTACGAAGATGGACGCGAAGAAGGCTTCATTTCTGCGTGTCGGGAATTTGGTAAATCCAATGATGAAATAGTTGCTATTCTTATGGAAAAATTCTCCCTTACAGAAGATGAGGCAATTGATAAAATAACCAATAATTAATGATTTTAGGAACGATGCTTATAACAATAAAAAAAGGTTCGCGTTAAATAATACGTGAACCTTTTTTGTTGAAAGACAAGAAGGATACCTTGATACGGAGAATTTTGTTGGCAAAATTCTATTCAATAAGGTATAATGAATGGGGATTTTGGAGGTGATGGCAATGGCATTTACACATTTACATGTACATACGGAATATAGTCTTTTAGATGGTTCCAGTAAAATTGCTGAGATTACAGGCAGAGCGAAAGAACTGGGAATGGACAGTCTTGCCATAACGGACCATGGGGTAATGTATGGTGTTATTGATTTTTACCGTGCTGCAAGAAATGCGGGTATTAAACCTATTATCGGTTGTGAGGTATATGTTGCACCGGGTTCCCGATTTGATAAGGAAGCAGGGGTTAGTGAGGATAGATATTATCATCTTATTTTGCTTGCTGAGAATAATACCGGATATGCCAATCTTATGAAGATTGTATCAAAGGGATTTGTGGACGGCTTTTATTATAAGCCGAGAGTAGATTATGAGATTCTCAGTCAGTATTCAGAAGGAATTATATGCTTAAGTGCCTGTCTTGCAGGAGAGGTTCAGAAGCTTCTTGCCAGAAATTTATACGAAGAGGCATGCAAAGCTGCGCTTCATTACCAGAGTATATTTGGGAAGGGCAATTATTTCCTCGAAATGCAGGACCATGGAATTCCGGAACAGAAGTTAGTGAATAAGCTTCTTATGAGAATGAGCAGGGAATTACAGATAGAATTGGTTGCTACCAATGACGTTCATTATACCTACGAGGATGATGTGGAGGCTCACGATATTCTTCTCTGCATACAGACGGGACGTAAGGTTAATGATGAGGATAGGATGAGATATGAAGGGGGACAATATTACCTGAAGTCTGAAGATGAGATGAGGGAATTGTTTTCTTTTGCACCGGAGGCTATTGAGAATACTCATAAGATAGCTGAAAGGTGTAATGTTGAAATAGAATTTGGCGTTACTAAGCTCCCTAAATATGAAGTGCCTGAGGGCTTTGACTCTTTATCATATCTTACACATCTGTGTGAGAACGGTCTTATGAAGAGATATGGAGATGAAGCAACCGGTCTTAGGGAAAGACTTGATTACGAGCTTTCCGTAATTCAGAAGATGGGCTATGTGGATTATTTCCTCATTGTCTGGGACTTTATTAACTATGCCAAGAGAAATGATATTGCAGTAGGTCCCGGAAGAGGTTCGGCGGCAGGCTCAATCGTAGCATACTGTCTTGAAATTACAGATATTGACCCGATTAAGTATAGTCTTATTTTTGAGCGATTCCTTAATCCTGAGCGTGTATCCATGCCGGATATTGATATTGATTTTTGTTACGAGAGACGTCCTGAGGTTATAGACTATGTAATGAATAAATATGGCAAGGACAGGGTGGTTCAGATTGTCACTTTTGGAACACTGGCGGCTAAGGGTGTTATTAAGGATGTGGGAAGAGCACTTGACCTTCCTTATGCGGTAACGGACTCTCTTTCCAAAATGATACCTAATGAGCTTGGTATTACCTTGAAAAAAGCACTTGAAATGAATTCGGAATTCAGAGGACGATATGACAATGAACCGGATATTAAGTATCTTATAGATATATGTATGCGTCTTGAAGGTCTGCCAAGGCATACCTCTATGCATGCAGCCGGAGTTGTAATCGGTTCCAAGCCGATTGATGAATTTGTACCGTTATCGAGAGCATCGGACGGTACTTTGACAACTCAGTTTACTATGACTACAATTGAAGAACTTGGACTTCTTAAGATGGATTTTCTGGGGCTCAGAACATTGACGGTAATACGAAATGCTGAGAAGCTTATTAATAAGAGAGGCATTAGTTTTGATATTAATCAGATAGATTACAGTGATAAGGAAGTTCTTGAAATGATAGGTACTGGTAGGACGGAGGGTATCTTCCAGCTTGAAAGTGCGGGTATGAAGAACTTCATGAAGGAACTTAAGCCTGGAAGCATTGAGGATTTGATTGCGGGAATTTCCCTTTACAGACCAGGTCCTATGGATTTTATTCCACAGTACATCAAGGGAAAAAATAATCCTGACAATGTTACTTATGAATGTGAGGCACTTGTACCGATTCTTGAAGCTACATACGGATGTATAGTGTATCAGGAACAGGTTATGCAGATTGTTCGTGACCTTGCCGGGTATACTTTGGGACGTAGTGACCTGGTAAGACGAGCAATGTCTAAGAAAAAACAATCCGTAATGGAGAAGGAACGTCAGAACTTCATATATGGTAATGAAGAGGAAGGAGTTCCAGGATGTGTAAGCAATGGAATTCCTGTGGAGGTTGCGTCCCATATATATGATACCATGACGGATTTTGCAAAATATGCTTTTAACAAGTCACATGCGGCATGCTATGCTTTTGTGTCATTCCAGACAGCGTATCTTAAGCATTATTATCCGCTGGAATTCATGGCGGCACTTATGACCAGTGTACTTGATAATACAGGTAAGGTAGCCCAGTATATTATGAACTGTCGTCAGATGGGAATTAAGATATTACCACCGGATATTAATGAAGGAGAAGGTATTTTTACCGTTTCTGATGGCGCTATAAGATATGGACTTTCTGCAATTAAGAGTCTTGGACGTCCGGTTATTGAGGCTATTGTCAACGAAAGAAATGAAAACGGACCGTTTACGGACATTAAGAATTTTGTTACAAGACTGTCCGGAAAAGAGGTTAACAAAAGAACAGTCGAAAGCTTTATTAAGTCAGGTGCTTTTGACAGCTTTGGACTTAACAGAAAGCAGATGATGCTAATATATTCTGATGTTATGGATAATGTTAACCACGAGAAAAAAGAATCTATAAGCGGACAGATGTCTCTGTTTGATATGTTTGCACCAGAGGAGAAGCCAGCTGAGATTTCTGTTCCTAATGTGACGGAATACAGCAAGGGCGAGCTCCTTTCATATGAGAAAGAGGTGCTTGGAATATATGTAAGCGGGCATCCGCTTGATGAATATGACAGTCTTATTAGTAAAAATGTTACGAATATGACATTGGATTTTGCCATTGATGAAGAAACCGGCGCTGCCAGAGTCAGAGATGACGA
The DNA here is from genome assembly GCA_045542375.1 of Butyrivibrio sp. Classification (GTDB taxonomy): domain Bacteria; phylum Bacillota; class Clostridia; order Lachnospirales; family Lachnospiraceae; genus Eshraghiella. The sequence continues at coordinate 10,766 of JAZQKW010000037.1, read as the reverse complement.
TAAGGTTGTGGTTGGAGGAATAATTGCGGCTAAGAATGTTAAAATAACTAAAAAGGGTCAGAATATGGCTTTTATTACACTTGAAGACCATGTGGGAACCGTGGAGGTTGTTGTTTTTCCTAAGGTATATATGGACTACAGACAGCACATCCTTGAGGATAACAAAATATTTGTTACCGGACGGGTTAATGTGGATGAAGAAGCAGGTGGAAAAATAATCTGTGACAGAATCATTCCATTTGACAGCATACCTAAGGAATGCTGGATTAAGTTTGATAATAAAGGAGCGTATATGGAGGCAGAAGAAAAGCTGTTTTCAATCCTTGGAACATCTGATGGAAATGATGTGGTTGTCATATACTGTGAAGCTGAAAAAGCTAAGAAAATACTGCCGTTATCTATGTCAATAAAGGCTGATTTTGCTATGGTAAGCAGGCTCTCACAGGAATTTGGCGAAAAAAATGTCAAAGTCGTTGAAAAATCTATTGAAAAATAGTACAAATTATCATAAAATAATCTATTATGGATGAAATTCGTGGAGGTAGAGATATGGCTAATGCTATTAACACAATTGCAGTGCTTACAAGTGGTGGTGATGCACCGGGAATGAATGCAGCAACTCGTGCTGTTGTCAGAACTGCTTTAGCTAAAGGATTAAAGGTTAAAGGAATTTTAAAAGGATATAATGGACTTCTTAATGAAGAAATAATTGATATGGACGCAACAAGCGTTTCAGATACAATTGACAGAGGCGGTACAATTCTTTATACAGCAAGATGTCATGAATTCAAGGACCCTGAATATCAGAAGAAGGGTGCTGAGATATGTAAGAAGCATGGAATAGAAGGTCTTGTAGTTATCGGTGGAGATGGCTCATTCAGAGGAGCGCAGAAATTGGCAGCTCTTGGAATTAACACTATCGGAGTGCCGGGTACAATTGACCTTGACATTGCATGTACAGAATATACAATCGGATTTGATACAGCCGTTAATACTGCGATGCAGGCAATTGATAAGATTAGAGATACATCAACTTCTCATGAGAGATGTTCTATTATTGAAGTTATGGGAAGACATGCAGGTCATATCGCGCTTTGGTGTGGTATTGCCAATGGTGCAGAGAATATTCTCATTCCGGGCAAGGAAGATTATAGTGTAGAACAGCTTATTGAACAGATTATTCACAATAAGAAGATTGGTAAGAAGCACCACATTATTATCAATGCTGAAGGTGTAGGTCATTCATCATCAATGGCTAAGAGAATTGAAGAGGCTACAGGTGTTGAGACAAGAGCTACAATTCTTGGACATATGCAGCGTGGTGGAAGCCCTACATGTAAGGACCGTGTATACGCATCAATGATGGGTTCTATGGCTGTTGAACTTCTCTGTGCAGGCAAGTCTAACAGAGTGGTGGCTGAGGTTAACGGTAAATTCGTAGATTATGACATTGACGAAGCTCTTGCAATGACTAAGGACGTTGATGAAGGAATGTATCAGGTAAGCAAATTACTTTGCAGATAAGGAAGATGAATTGATAACCAGTACAAGCAACGCGCAGGTTAAGAATATAATAAATCTAATGAAAAAGTCCGGAGAGAGAAAGCGCTGCGGACTTTTTGTGATTGAAGGATTAAAGATGTTTACAGAGATTCCCAAGGACAGAATTGTCAAGGTATACGCATCTGAGAGCTTTGCGTATGACAATAAGGAGCTTCTGTGTAACTATGAATATGAGATGGTATCGGATGCAGTATATAAGCAGATGTCTGATACCAAGACTCCTCAGGGAATATTGGCAACTGTCAGAATGTTAGAATATTCTCTGGATGATATTCTGCCGGAAAGGCGTATTCCTATGGTTGTGGTTCTTGAGAATGTTCAGGACCCGGGCAATCTTGGGACTATTATACGAACAGCTGAGGGAGCAGGTGCTACAGGAATTATAATGTCAAAGGATACGGTTGATATATACAATCCTAAGACGATACGTTCAACAATGGGTTCGCTTTTCAGAATGCCATTTATATATACAGAGGATGTTCTGAGTACAGCTGAGGAATTAAAGCACAGAGGTGTTAATCTTTTTGCGGCTCATCTTTCCGGAAAGAATTATTATTATAATGAAGATATGACACGCCCTATGGCAGTCATGATAGGTAATGAAGGTAACGGACTTACTGATGAATTAACTGAAAAAGCAGATACATTAATTAAGATACCTATGGAGGGGGAATTGGAGTCTCTTAATGCGGCAGTTTCCAATGCAATAATCCTGTATGAAGCCGCCAGACAGAGAATGACTTGACGATATAATATTATTCTGTTAGAATAGCACTGTAAATTTAACAAAATTGTAACATTTGCAATGGAGGTTAATATGAAAAGGTTAAACAGAAAAGCGGCAATCGCAATTATGTTGTCATTATTGGCAATTGTACAGATTGTGTTTATGGCTCCTAAGAACCCGGCTAAAGGTTCTGTTTCTGATAAGCTTGTTATGGATACTGACGTAAATGAAACGGAAGATGGGACTGATGAAGAAGCCGGCAAGGTACAGCTTAATGTGGTATACCGAAGCAATGTTAAAGCTAACGCAACCGTAGATAAATTTGAAAACACTATTGAAAATAATGATTATAGTGATAAAATAGTTTCATACACTTGTAATGAACTGCCAATGTATTCGTTGCCGGATGTTAAGTCTGAAATAGTTGGAATTATGTATTCCGGAAGTGAAGCGGATATAGTGGAAAAGGGTGCACAGTGGACCAAGGTAACATCTGGTAAGGTAACAGGTTACATTCGTAATGTAGATGTTCTTTTTGGAGCGGAAGCAGAGATTATTGCATCATCTATAGGTAACAAGGAGGCTGAGGTTACTGCCAATACTCTTTCTGTATATGCAGAAGCCGATGACAAGTCAACAATTATTTCAACTCTTCATAAGGGTGCCAAGATAGAAGCATATGAAGAACGTGAAGGATATGTTTTTGTAATATGTGACAATGGTTATGGATATATTAAAGTTGAAGGCGTAGATATTTCATACGGACTCAAGAAGGCTATGACTATAGCGGAGATTGAAGCTATAGAGGCTAAGAAGAGAGAAGAAGCAGCTAAGCTTGCAGCGCAACAGGCGGCAGCACAGGCAGAAGCCAATAAGCAGCAGGCATTACAGAATCAGGTTACTCAGGGTACTGTAACGAGAGCACCATATGCAGCATCACCGGAGGATATACATCTCCTTGCTGCAATTATTTACTGGGAGTCAGGTTGGGAACCGGCACACGGACAGTTAGCTGTTGCCAACGTAGTTCTCAACAGAGTGTATTCGCCAAGATTTAAGCAGAATAACATTCCTGATGTAATATATGCACCGGGACAGTTTACAGGAGTTCTTGAGAATGGTAAGATTTCTGCAAGATTCCAGGAAGTGCTTAATAAGAGTAATGAAGAACTTAATGTGAGAGGATGCTATGATGCAGCCTTGAGGGCACTTGCAGGCGAGAATAATATCGGAGACATGTTATTCTTCATAAGTGTCAGAAAAGCTAATTACTCAAGGTATACGGGATATACTATAATTAATAATCATTGTTTCTACGTTTATTAATTACTACCGAGAGGAGGGATATGTATGGAGTATCTCGTGTGGGGATGGCTTGGAGCGTTGATATTATTTATTATAATTGAGATTGCGACAACAAGTCTTACAACAATATGGTTTGCAGGTGGTTCACTGGCAGCTTTTCTTGCCAACGTACTTAATGCACCACTGTGGTTACAGATTGTATTGTTTATAGTTGTATCATTAGTATTGTTAATCTTCACAAGACCAATAATGCTTAAGGCAATGAAGAGTGGCGAGCTTAAGACTAATGTAGACAGTCTTATAGGTAAGCAGGCTAAGGTTACTGAGAACATCAGCAATATTGATGACACAGGAACTGCTGTTGTTAATGGACAGGAGTGGACAGCAAGAAATGTTGTACCGGGTGAAGTTATTGAAGCCGGTGAAATAGTTGAAATAGTGGAAATTTCAGGTGTTAAGCTAATTGTTAAGAAATAAGGAGGATATTTTAGATGGTATTAGCAAGCATTGATCCTGCAGTTATTGCATTAATAGCTGTAGCAGTTGTAGTTTTAATAATTATTGCATCATGTATCAGAGTTGTACCTCAGGCACATGCAGTTATTCTTGAAAGACTTGGAGCATACAAGGGAACATGGGGCGTAGGGCTTCACCTTAAAGCACCTTTCATTGATAAAGCAACTGCAAGAATGAGTCTTAAGGAACAGGTAGTTGATTTCGCACCACAGCCTGTTATCACTAAGGATAACGTTACAATGAGAATTGATACAGTTGTATTTTTCCAGATTACAGACCCTAAGTTATATACATACGGGGTTGAGCATCCAATTATGGCGATTGAGAATCTTACAGCAACAACACTTCGTAACATTATTGGTGAACTTGAACTTGATGAGACTCTTACTTCAAGAGAGATTATCAACACTAAGATGAGAGTCGCACTGGATTCGGCAACAGACCCATGGGGTATCAAGGTTAACCGTATTGAGTTAAGAAATATTATTCCACCGGCAGAAATTCAGAATGCCATGGAAAGACAGATGAAGGCAGAACGTGAACGTCGTGAGATGGAAACAAGAGCCGAAGGTGAGAAGAAAGCAAGCATTACTGTTGCTGAAGGTAAGAAACAGTCAGCAATTCTTGAAGCAGAGGCTGAGAAACAGTCAGCAATTCTTCGTGCAGAAGCTAAGAAGGAAGCAACAATCCGTGAAGCAGAAGGACAGGCAGAGGCTATCAGAGCCGTGCAGATGGCTAATGCTGAAGGTATCAGATTTATAAGAGAAGCCGGAGCGGATGAAGCAGTGCTTACATTAAAGAGTCTTGAGGCATTTGCTAAGGCAGCAGACGGCAAAGCTACTAAGATTATTATCCCATCAGAGATTCAGGGAATTGCAGGGCTTGCAAAATCATTAGTAGAAGTATCAGGCGATAAACAATAATAACTATCAAAATACTCTTCTGTTCAAGGAAGGGTATTTTGTATTATTTTGAAAAGGAGTTTTTTACCATGAATTTAAAAGGTCGTAGTTTTTTAACATTAAAGGATTTTACAGCAGAGGAAATAGAATATCTTATTGACCTTGCGGCAGAACTTAAAGCTAAGAAGAAACAGGGAATAACAGGAAATAGTCTTAAGGGCAAGAATATTGCACTTATTTTTGAAAAGCCATCTACAAGAACAAGATGTTCTTTTACCATTGGCTGTATAGATGAGGGTGGACATCCGGAATATCTTGGTAAGGATGACATTCAGTTAGGACACAAGGAAAGCGTTAAAGATACGGCGAGAGTACTTGGACGTATGTTTGATGGTATTGAATTCCGTGGTTTTTCTCAGAAGACGGTAGAAGAACTTGCTGAGTACAGCGGTGTTCCTGTATGGAATGGTCTTACAGATGAGTATCATCCTACTCAGATTCTTGCGGATTTCCTTACAATGAAGGAACATTTCGGTCATCTTAAGGGACTTAATTTTGTATACCTTGGAGATGGACGTAACAATATGGCTAACAGCCTTATGATTGGATGTGCTAAGGTTGGCGTGAACTGTGCCATTGTTGCACCTAAGGAATTATGGCCATGTGATGACCTTGTTGAGTTATGTAAGACATACGCACTTGAATCAGGAGCAGAGATTACAGTTACAGATTCAACAGACGCGGTTATAGGTGCAGATGTGCTCTATACAGATGTATGGTGTTCAATGGGTGAAGAAGACAAGGCTGCTGAGAGAATTGCACTTCTTACACCATATCAGATTAATTCAGCACTTATGGCGAAGACAGGTAAGGATAGTACAATATTTATGCACTGTCTTCCGGCTGTTAAGGAAAAAGAAGTTACAGAAGAGGTTTTTGAATCTGCACAGTCAGTTGTATTTGATGAAGCAGAGAACAGAATGCATACCATCAAAGCAGTAATGGTGGCAACATTGGGAGAATTTTAACAGATGCAGAAGGTTGTCAGATTAATAATTGATATTTTGAATGTTATTCTTGGTATTGCGGCAATTGTTCTTACGGTATTGGTATTTGTTAATACTAAGGGCAATATGTGGGCATTTCCGATTATTTTTACAGTGGGTGCTACAATGAATTTTATAACCGGAATCAAGCATTTTATGTCGGACAAAAAAGTAGCAGGAATAATTTCAGAGGTTGCAACGGTGGTTCTTGGTGTTCTTGCCTTTGTGTGCTATCGTGCAATCGGAGGATGATGTTATGATTATAGGCGAAGAGATTTTGCACTATGATATAACTGACTCAACTAATAATGAGGCGAAAAGATTATGTGAGAAGGAAGTCGTTCATGGCAGACTTATTGTTGCGGACAGGCAGACCCTGGGACGTGGCAGAAGGGGCAGGGAGTGGCTTTCTTCTAATAATGATGGAATATGGATGTCCTATATTTTAAAGCCTGATATGGACCCGATGGAGGCCTCTGCGCTGACACTGGTGGCGGCTATGGCTGTTGCTAGAGCGTTAACAGAGACTGCGGGGCTTAAGGTAGGAATTAAATGGCCTAATGATATTGTGTGCAATGGCAGAAAGATATCGGGTATTCTTACTGAAATGCAGTCAGAAGATAACAAGGTCAGATATGTGATAGTCGGAATAGGCATTAATGTTGATACGGAGTTTTTTCCTGATGAACTTAAAGGGGTCGCCACTTCTGTATTCATTGAAAGCGGATATAAAATACCGAAAAGTGATATTATAAGGCATGTCAGCATATACTTGGAAAAGTACTATGATGAATTTCTTGCTGCCGGAGGTATTGCAAGGCTTAAGGATGACTACGAAGAAATGCTTGTTAATCTTGGCAGGCAGGTGTATGCAGACGACGGAACAGCAGTTATGGAATACACAGCCATGGGAATCAATGAACAGGGTGAGCTTGTTGTAAGGGATGCAAATGGTAATGTGAAAAGTATCAGGGCAGGAGAGGTGTCTGTCCGGGGAATATACGGATATGTCTAAAGGTGAATTATATGGAAAAAGATTACGAAGTACTATGCGGTGCAAGTGCGTATGACAGAAAATTTTATCTGAATGAAAGCTTTGCCAATCTTCCGGATTCGATTAAAGATGAGTTAAAAATAATGTGTGTTATTTTTACGGAAGATATAGGTGGAATAATAATTCTGGAGTTTGATGAGGATGGACAGCTGCTTATCAGGACGGAAGCAGATGAGGGCGACCTTTTATACGATGAAATAGGCGCCGGACTTAAGGTGAAGCAGTTACAGAAGGAAAAGGCTGAGACTTTTGAGGCACTTGAAATGTTCTATAAAGTATTTTTCCTTGGAGAAGAGATATCATGAAGCTGGGGAATTTAATACTTGAAAATCCGGTTATGTTAGCACCTATGGCAGGGGTTACAGACCTTCCGTACAGACTTCTGTGCAAGGAACAGGGTTGTGACTTCATGGTGACTGAGATGGTAAGTGCTAAAGCAGTTCTCTATAATAATAAAAATACGGACCTTCTTTTGCTAAGAAAAGAAGAGGAAGGACCGGTGGCACTGCAGTTATTTGGTTCAGACCCTAAGATTATGGCAGATATTGCAGCGAGACTTGAGAACCTTGGGTTTGCAGGATTTGACATCAATATGGGATGCCCTGTTCCGAAGGTGGTTAATAATCACGAAGGCTCAGCGCTTATGAAGAATCCGGGACTTGCGTCAGAAATTGTATCGGCAATGGTTAAGGCGGTAAATGTACCGGTAACGGTAAAATTTAGAAAAGGTTTTGATGATGAGCATGTGAATGCAGTGGAATTTGCTCACATTATGGAAGAATCAGGCGCTGCGGCAGTTACGGTTCATGGCAGAACCAGAGAACAATATTACTCGGGCAAAGCTGACTGGGATATAATTGCAGCAGTTAAAGATAAAGTAAATATTCCTGTAATTGGAAACGGTGATATTTTTAGTGCCGAGGATGCTATAGCAATGCAGAAGCACACTGGCTGTGATGGAGTTGCGATTGGCAGAGGAGCAAAAGGAAATCCGTGGATATTCAGGGAGGTTAAGGCGGCTATGTCGGGAAAGCCTATACCGGCAAGACCTGCCATAAGCGAAATCAAAGAAATGATTAAGAGACATGCGTCCCTTATGACGGAGTACAAACCGGACTATATGGTGGTGCGGGAAATGCGAAAGCATGTGTCCTGGTACACTACCGGATTACATAACTGTTCGGCACTTCGTGACGAGGTTAATCATACGGAAACTATGGAAGAATTGTTCTTCCTTCTGGACAAAAGAATGATTGACAAATGATTTTGCTGTAGTTTATAATATTAGGCATTGTTATACGATAAGGAATGAGGGTGCATTCCGGAATATATGTGAGAAAGGTGAATCGTATTATGGCAGAGAAGAAAAACTTAATGACCTATGAAGGTCTCAAAAAATTGGAGGGTGAACTTCAGGAGCTTAAGGTTGTAAGAAGACAGGAAGTGGCTCAGAAGATTAAGGAAGCAAGAGAACAGGGCGACCTTTCAGAAAATGCTGAATATGATGCTGCGAAAGACGAGCAGAGAGACATTGAAGCAAGAATTGAAGAAATCGAGAAGATTCTTAAGAACGCAGAAGTAGTAGATGATGATGCAAGCGTAGGCACAATTAACCTTGGAAGCGTTGTTACATTATATGACTGCGAATTTGAAGAAGAAATTGAGTATAAAATAGTAGGCTCAACAGAAGCAAAGAGTCTTGAAAACAAAATCTCTAACGAATCCCCTATCGGAAAAGCTTTAATCGGCAAGATGGAGGGAGCAGAGGTAGAGGTTGAGACACCTTCAGGCATAATGAAATTCAAGGTGCTTAAGGTTGCAAGAGATTAATAACAGTTAGGAGAGAAAGTTCATGGCAGAGCAGAACAACGGACAGCAGGTACAGGATACCAATGCCCTTATTCAGGTAAGAAAAGACAAGTTAAAGGATCTCGTTGAAAGAGGCAAGAATCCTTTTGAAATTACTAAATTTGATGTTACACATCACAGTGAAGAAATCAAATCTAATTTTGATACACTTAATGACCAGACTGTGACAGTAGCAGGACGTATGATGTCCAAACGTGTAATGGGCAAGGCGTCTTTTTGCCATGTACAGGATTTGAAGGGTACAATTCAGTCATATGTAGCAAGAGACTCAATCGGTGAGGAAGATTACGCAGATTTCAAGAAGCTTGACATCGGTGACATCATCGGTATCACAGGTAAGGTTTTTGAGACTAAGACAGGTGAAATCTCAATTCACGCAGAGAAGGTTACTTTACTTTCTAAGAGTCTTCAGATTCTCCCTGAGAAGTATCACGGACTTACCAACACTGACTTAAGATATCGTCAGAGATATGTGGACCTTATTATGAATGCTGAGGTTAAGGATACTTTTATTAAACGTTCTAAGATTATTACAGCAATTCGTAAATACCTTGATACTCAGGGCTTTATGGAGGTTGAGACACCTATGCTTGTAGCTAATGCAGGCGGTGCTGCTGCAAGACCTTTTGAGACTCACTTCAATGCTCTTGACGAGGATTTTAAACTTCGTATTTCTCTTGAATTATATCTTAAGAGACTTATCGTAGGCGGACTTGAAAGAGTGTACGAAATCGGACGAGTATTCCGTAACGAAGGTCTTGATACAAGACACAACCCTGAATTTACTCTTATGGAGTTATATCAGGCATATACAGATTACAATGGAATGATGGACCTTACAGAGAACATGTTCAGACATGTAGCGCAGGAAGTACTTGGTACTACAACCATCACATACAATGGAATTGAAATGGACCTTGGCAAGCCTTTTGAACGTATCACTATGATTGATGCGGTTAAGAAGTATGCAGGTGTTGATTTCAACGAAATCAATACGCTTGAGGAAGCAAGAGCTATTGCAAAGGAAAAGCATGTTGAATTCGAAGACAGACATAAGAAGGGCGACATTCTCAATCTTTTCTTCGAGGAGTTCGTAGAGGAGCATTTAATTCAGCCTACTTTTGTTATGGATCATCCAATCGAGATTTCTCCGCTTACTAAGAAGAAACCGGAGAATCCTGACTATGTTGAGCGTTTCGAGCTTTTCATGAATGGATGGGAAATGTGTAATGCATACTCTGAGCTTAACGACCCTATCGACCAGAGAGAGCGTTTCAAGGCTCAGGAGGAACAGCTTGCCCAGGGTGATGAGGAAGCTAACACAACAGATGAGGATTTCCTCAATGCGCTTGATATCGGAATGCCTCCAACAGGTGGTATCGGATACGGCATCGACAGACTTGTTATGTTGCTTACAGATTCACCGGCGATTAGGGATGTGTTGTTGTTCCCAACAATGAAGTCATTAGACAAATAAATGCAGTAAAATCAAGGGTTTGAGAGTTTTGAGAACAAAACTTACGACCAATTTACGACCAAAATTTTATAAAATAAAAAGACAGATTAGGATATTCGGTTGAGAATACTTAATCTGTTTTTTTTGTGTTAATATAAGAATGAAATAATATGTTTATTCTTTGCTTTTGTTTGTAGCATCCATATTTGATATAGCATAGTTGCAGCATTGTACAACTAGTTCATTTACGGATATACCCTCTTGTTGAGCTATCTCTGAAAGAGTTTCAGCAAGTTCTTTGGTAATTCTGAAAGTTCTGTTTACATAT
>JAZQKW010000036.1:0-11085 GCA_045542375.1 Butyrivibrio sp. | reverse complement strand
ACCCCATAATAATCAAGGTCTTTTGTCATTCTCCATAAGTCCCCATATTGATTAAGTGCAAAATCCGGAGCAATATCAAATTTAAGACTATCTCTATACACCGTTATTACTCCCGACAATAAAACAAGACACCTATAATCGGGATGATCATCCGATACTGTCCTATACGTTATTACCTGAATAATCTCCTCTCCCACCATCCTTGCAAAATATGGGTATTTTCCCGGTACTTTCTTAAAGCCATATTCTGCCAATCCTTCACTGTACACCTCGTTAAAAATTGTTTTAATTGATTTCATAGTTTTTCCTCTCTTAACAACATTTATCTTCCAATACTTATTTTATAACAAAAAAATGCAATGGACAGATTAATCCATCCATTGCAACCGAACTATCATAATAACATTATTGATTCCTTCAATAATTTTACCTTAGACTCCCAGCTTTGCGACCCTGTATTTCTACAAGTGTGCCCCTCTTGTATCATTCGTTTAACACCTAAATTATACGCATATCAACCCCAAACTGTCAATACAATTGACTAGTACTATATCCACCCCATATATCTTGTTATAAAAATCCATCCCGTAAGTGTCAACGGTGACAGAAAGGTTGACATCACAATTACACTAAGACTCAGAACTTCATCATTTCCCATATTCTTAGCCATTATATAACTGGTCACGGTTGTTGGCGCTGCAAGCATAATGATTATTGCCACCAAAGCTTCATTTCTAAATCCCATCGCAATTGCAATCGGCAGAAATATTCCCGGAACTATAATAAGCTTGAACAATGTAGCAACACAGGTAGGCTTAATCTTGGCAAGTGCCTGCTTACCTTCAAACCCTGCGCCTACTACAAGAAGTGCAATCGGCGTCGCCGTCTGGGCTATACTCGATATTGCCTTATCAGGAATCGTTGGCAACTTAAGTCCCGTTGCTGCCCATAAAAGCCCCAGCAGAATTCCTATGATAATCGGATTCTTGGCTACATTAATAAGTGCCTTCTTAACTGCGCCCTTTCCGGATTCTCTATCCTTAGAATTAAATGTTAATACTATAACAGAATACACATTATACAGTGGAACGGCAGATGCAAGCATCAGCGGGCCCATCCCCGAGCTTCCATATATATTCTCTATAAACGCAATTCCAAGAATAGCAGTGCTTCCTCTTGAGCTTGCCTGTACAAAAGCACCTCTCATGGACTTATCCTTTAGTGCAAAGGTTGCAAATATCCACATAATAAGAAAAATAGCTGTTGTTGCAAGCATGCAATACAGTACAAATTTAATATCAAATTCAGACCGAATATCTGCAGTTCCAATCTGTTTAAAAAGCAGAACAGGCAGGCCTATTTTGTATACGTACTTATCAGCAATGCGTGTGAATTCTTTGGTAAAGAATCCCACACGCATTAAAACATATCCTAATATTATTACAATAAAAATTGGTATAGTCGCTTCAAGACTAAATATCAGACTGTCCATACTATCAATATCCCTTCGGATGTGTGCTGTGCCATTTCCATGCTGAAGAAATTATCTCCTCAAGCTCCGCATGCTGAGGATTCCAGTTAAGCACCTCTCTTGCTTTCTCACTGGATGCTATAAGCCTTGCCGGGTCACCTGCACGTCTCTCAGTAATCACTGCAGGTATTGTATGTCCCGTTACTTTTCTCGCAACTTCAACAACTTCCTTAACAGAAAATCCTACCCCATTGCCCAGATTAAACACATTACTGTCATTACCCTTCATAAGGTATTCAACAGCAAGTATATGAGCCTGTGCAAGGTCAGTTACATGAATATAGTCTCTTATACAGGTTCCATCTTCAGTAGGGTAGTCATCTCCATAAATGTTGATAGCTTCTCTCTGCCCAAGGGGTACCTGAAGAACCAGAGGAATAAGGTGCGTCTCCGGAGAATGTGCCTCTCCAATCTGTCCGCTTTCATGTGCTCCACAGGCATTGAAATATCTTAATGATACATATTTAACGCCATGGGCAACATCCGTCCATTTAAACATCTTCTCCATAGAGAGCTTGGTCTCACCATAGGTATTGGTAGGCTCTGTACGGTCGGTCTCAAGTATAGGAACTCTGTCCGGTTCGCCATAAGTGGCTGCTGTTGAAGAAAACACAATCTTCTTAATATTATGTGCAACCATTGACTGTAATAAAACCTTGGTTCCGTTAACATTATTATCATAATATTTTAACGGGTCAGTCATACTTTCCCCTACCAATGAATTGGCAGCAAAATGAATCACCGCATCAATGTGTTCCTTGTCAAAAACACTATCAATAAATTCACGGTTTCTTATATCACCCTGATAAAATCTTGCATTCTTATGAACAGCCTCAATATGTCCTGTTTCAAGACTGTCCACTACAACAACGTCCATACCCTGTTCAATAAGCGCATAAACAGTATGGGAGCCGATATAACCGGCTCCACCCAAAACCATAATTGTCATACTTTATCTCCAAATTACCATATTCTAATCTACAAGAGATTCTACACTATTAGTAATTATTTGGCAATAATTTAATCATCTGATTCCTTAAATGTGTTAAATGGAAGAAGATATGCATCAAGAGCTGCTAACACAACCAATATGTATGAAAGTATGTTCATAACAACAAAACCTTCACCTCGGAAGAAATAGCCTTTGCTCTCGCTCCATGCTTCAAGAAGTCCATTCTGTGTATAGTATGCAAGGTAGTATTCATCCCATTTATTGATTGCACATCTTATGAGAATAAAAATAGTAACAACACAGACAAACTTAATTGCTCTTATAACCGATCTGTTAACCTTTCCCTCTATTACACTAAGCACAAGCACTCCTATTGAAAGAAATGCTGCACCAATCCAGTATCCGGCTATTCCCGGGCAGCTTGTAAGTCTTATTTTGTCCTTGTCAAAGAAATCTGCATTTGAATATATTGCTCTTGCAAACAAAGTACAGAAAATTGCGATTAATGTAACACATATTGCTACATTAATTACTTTCGCAATTGTTTTTTCATTTTCAATCATCATATTGTAATTCTCCTTTGATTTCAAAAGTGGGCCGTCCCATGACGTCCCACTCTTATTAACATAATGCATATATTTATGCCATTTCGTCCTCAGCCACATTCTCATATGCTTCAAGAATTCTGTTCTGAATAGCATCTCTTGTAGATGAGTTAATTGGATGCGCAATATCTCTGTACTCTCCGTCTGATGTCTTCTTGCTTGGCATCGCAATAAAAAGTCCCTTTTCTCCATCAATTACCTTAATATCATGAACTACAAATTCGTCATCAATTGTAATTGATGCAACTGCTCTTAATTTACCCTCTTTGGTAATCTTTCTAACTCTAATATCTGTGATCTGCATATGCATTTCCTCCCACGTTCATCCTACATTGGAAATCTGTCATTCTTCTCCACTACGATTTTGATTTCTCCGTTTTGTCCTATATATTCTGTATTCGCTCTTATTGTATCCCTGCTCTCTACTATACAATTCTCAAGATGCGTATTATCTCCGATGTGAACATCATTAAGGATAATACAATTCTTGATGTAGCAATTACTTCCAATATATACCTTCTTAAATACAACTGAATCCTCAACCTTACCATTAATTATACATCCGCTTGAGATAATACTGTTACGTACCTCAGAGCCCGGATTATACTTAACCGGTGCCAGGTCATCTACCTTAGAGTAGATATCTGTTGATTCCTTAAAGAAAAACTGTCTTACATCCCTATTCAGGAAATCCATATTTGTCTTAAAATATGATTCTACTGTAGCAATATTATTCCAGTAAGTGTCTAATGTATATCCATATACCTTCTTAATATTCTTATACCTGATTACAATATCCTTAACAAAATCATATCTGTCTTCTTCATATGCCTTCTGAATAAGTTCTATTAAAAGTCTTCTTCTGATTACATAGATTCCTGTTGAAACTGTCTTAATTGAAGTTGATACCGGTTTCTCTTCAAAGTCAAGAATTCTTGAATCTTCATCCATTGTAACAACACCAAATCTTCTGGCATCTTCTGTATCGTCAAGATTCTTAACTACAACTGTTATATCAGCCTTCTTCTCAATGTGATACTCAAGTACCTTATTATAATCAAGCTTATAAATTCCGTCACCTGATGCAATTACCACATATGGTTCATGACAATTTCTTAAGAATGTAAGGTTCTGATACAATGCGTCCGCTGTACCTCTGTACCATACGCTGTTCTCATTGGTAATTGTAGGGTTGAATACAAAGAGACCTCCCTGCTTTCTACCAAAATCCCACCACTTTGATGAACTCAGATGCTCATTAAGTGATCTTGCATTGTACTGTGTAATAACAGCAACCTTACCTATATGTGAATTAGTCATATTACTGAGCGTAAAGTCGATTGTTCTGTAACTTCCGCATATCGGCATAGCCGCAATCGCTCTCTTATTAGACAACTCACGCATCATTTTGTTATTTCCGCCTGCTAAAATAATACCTACTGCTCTCATCTGTCTTCACCTGCCTTAATGATGTATCCGCCACTTTCAAGTACTCCGTTAGGGTAATCCGATGCCTCCGTAATTCCCGATATAGCAGTATTCTTACCAATTGTTACATTCTGCGGAATGTATGAATTCTCACCGATTGTTGCAATGTCTGCAGCATAAATCTTAGTATCAAGCTTGCTCTCGGCCATCTCGCCTACGCCGATAACTGCTCCATCACCAATTTCAACGTTCTCTGCAATAATTGCCTTGTAAATTCTAACGCCCTTTCCGATAACGGTGTTCTGCATAATAATTGAATCTACAACTTCTGCTCCTTCTTCAATTACAACGCCACTGCCGATTACAGAATTCCTTACGTTACCGTAAATCTCGCTGGCCTCACCCACAATACTTCTCTCAACTCTTGCACTGCCTGAAATATACTGTGGTGGAAGAGCATACGCCTTGGTATATATCTTCCAAAGTTCTTCATAAAGATTGAATTCAGGAACAATGTCAATAAGTTCCATATTAGCCTGCCAGTATGAGCTTAATGTTCCTACATCCTTCCAGTATCCGTTATACTCGTATGCAAATATTCTGCTGCCATGTTCAAAGCAGTACGGAATAATATGCTTACCAAAGTCACAGCCCTTCTGGTCCTTCATCTTAATAAGCGCTTCCTTAAGAACCTTCCAGCTGAAAATATAGATACCCATTGATGCAAGATTGCTTCTTGGATTAGCCGGCTTCTCCTCAAATTCAGTAATCTGATTATTATCATCTGTAATGAGGATACCAAATCTGCTTGCTTCTTCAAGTGGTACAGGCATCGCAGCGATTGTAACATCTGCATTGCTTGCCTTATGGTAGTCAAGCATTATCTCGTAGTCCATCTTGTAAATATGGTCTCCGGATAAAATAAGTACGTAATCAGGATTATACATTTCCATATAATCAAGATTCTGGTAAATGGCATTAGCTGTACCTGTATACCATTCACTGTTAGTGCTCTTCTCATATGGTGGAAGTACGGTAATTCCTCCTATGTTCTTGTCAAGATCCCATGGAATACCGATTCCGATATGAGTATTGAGTCTCAGTGGCTGATACTGGGTAAGTACACCTACCGTATCAACGCCTGAATTAATACAGTTACTAAGTGGGAAATCTATGATTCTGTACTTTCCACCGAACGCAACTGCTGGTTTAGCAACCTTGGATGTAAGAACACCCAGACGGCTACCCTGTCCTCCTGCCAATAACATGGCAATCATTTCTTTTTTAACCATACGTTCACCTCAAGTCTATGTATTTTCTAGTCTTTATAATAATACTGATATTGTACCATAATTTGTTTTTAAATTAAAGCGAAAATTTGTTATTTTTCTCACTTTTTCAGCGAAACTTTAAGGATTTTTGTTTAATTTCACCAAATTTACACACAATTTCCTTTTTTTACCTTCCCATACATGTCCTATTACCAATATATATTCAGTTTTTTTATAAAAATGTATCCTATTTAATGATTTACATTTTTACGGCAAGTGGTATAAAATAATAAAAACGACATTTAGGAGAACATTAATATGTATACAATAGATTTTAACACCCCTATACACGTTCATTTCATCGGTATAGGCGGTATCAGTATGAGCGGTCTGGCGGATATTCTTTTTTCAAAAGGATTTCGTATTTCAGGCTCTGACACTAAAGCATCCCCTCTTACAGACGCACTTATGGCTAAGGGGGTCCTTGTAAACATTGGACAAAAGGCATCTAATATCACAGACGATATCGACCTTGTGGTATATACTGCTGCTATCCATCCGGACAACGAAGAATTCGCAGAAGTGGTCAGGAGAAATATCCCTATGCTTACCAGAGCGGAACTTTTGGGTGAGATAATGTCTAATTACAAGGTTTCTATCGGTGTTGCAGGAACCCATGGCAAGACAACAACGACCTCTATGCTTGCCGAGATATTAATTGCTTCTGATTGCGACCCTACAATTTCTGTCGGTGGTATTTTGCCATCCATCGGTGGTAATTTAAGACTTGGTGATTCCGAGAATTTTTTAACTGAAGCCTGCGAATACACCAACAGCTTTCTTTCATTTAAACCAACCATTGAAATCATCCTTAATATAGGTGAAGACCATATGGACTTCTTTAAGGATATTAATGACATAAGAAATTCTTTTATTCGATATGTTAATCTTCTGACCGAAGACGGCTTGCTTGTAATTAACAGTGATATAGATAATGTAGAAGAAATATATGCAGAGGCATGCTGCACGGTTATTACCGTAGGCACCTCTGAGACTTCTGATTATACAGCGACAGACATAAGTTACAACAATCAGGGATGCTGCACATATACCCTTGTCCATAAAGGCAGTCCGATATGTGAAGTGTCTTTAGAGGTTCCAGGACTTCATAATGTATATAACAGTCTTGCTGCTATTGCTGTTGCAAGACATATGGAACTACCATATGAAGCTATTCTTACAGGACTTAAGAATTTTACCGGAACCAACCGACGTTTTCAGAAAAAGGGTACAGTTAACGGCATTACTGTTATTGATGATTACGCACACCATCCTGATGAGATTAATGCAACTCTTTCGACTGCGGAAAAATATCCTCATAAGAAGCTTACCGTGGTATTTCAACCACACACATATACAAGAACCAAGGCATTCCTAGCAGATTTTGCAAAATCATTAAGCCGGGCTGACAGAGTTATACTGGCAGATATCTATGCCGCAAGAGAGACGGATACATTAGGAATATCCTCTGCGGATATAATGAGACTCATTAGAGAATACGGAACTGAGTGCATCCATGAACCGGATTTTGACAAAATCCCTTCCTTAATTATGGACCTCTGCAGTGACGGAGACCTTGTAATTACAATGGGTGCAGGCAACATAGTTGAAGTGGGAGAAGCACTTATTAACAACCCTTAAGTTATCCCCATTTTCCCCACTTTCCACAACTTTTAGAATTTGTCAAATTGCTGTTCTCTTTTGAAATTTGCTGTGTTATAATGACAGCATTCACTCGCTAAAAGGAGCAGGTTTACAATGAAACGTCTGACACTTAATTCAGTTAAGAAGAATAATGAGACATCCGTATCCAATATTTTTTTGGATACTTATATGCGTGATGCTAACGGAGAATTTGTGAAGGTATATTTATATCTTCTCAGATGCTCGGATTCTGCTGACTCTGATATTACTATGTCAGACATTGCAGACAAGCTTAACCTTACTGAGAAGGATGTAATAAGAGCTTTGAAATATTGGGCAGGAGTTAAGGTTCTGGATGTATCTTTTGATTCAGATACAGGCGAAGCTTCCTCTATCACTTTTCTTCCTCTTACAGAGTCAGAAGACAGTGCTACTATCTCCAATGCATCTGAAGCGCCTAAGTCTTCAGATAATAGTGGCAACAATGCCCCTCATTCATATTCACCTGCCAAGGTTAGAAGAATGAAGGAGCAGGAAGACGTTAAGCAGTTACTGTATCTTGTTGAGAGATATATCGGCAAGCCTCTCACATCAACGGAGATGGGTACAGTTTTATACATACATGATGAACTTAAGTTCTCTACAGAACTCATAGAATACCTTGTTGAATATTGTGTTACCAATAACCACTGTTCATTAAGATATATAGAGTCTGTTGCCCTTGCATGGCATGGTAAGGGTATTACTACTGTTACACAGGCCAAGAGTGATTCTGCCCTGTACAACAGCCGTACTCACATTGTTACCAAGTCTTTTGGTATTGCAGACCGAACCATGACACCTGTTGAGATGGAGTTTATTAATCGCTGGTACGACGATTATGGTTTTGACAAGGAAATGATTGCTGAAGCTTGTAAGAGAACAATTATTTCTATGAGCAAGCCGAATTTTTCCTACGCAGACGGAATTCTTAAGAAGTGGCGTTCTGCCAAGGTATATACACTTGAAGACCTTAAGACTCTGGACGCAGGATTTCGTGCCAAGATTACCATACCTGTTACCACCAAGCCAGTCCAGCAGGCTAAGACCAATAATAAGTTTAACAACTTTAATCAGCGTACATATAATTTTGAGGAGCTTGAGAAGAAGCTTATCAGTAACAACTAATTAGGAGGAAATCATTTTGTCACTGACCAATTCACAATATGATGAAATTATGAATATATATCATCAGCGTCAGTTCAGAATTAATGATATTCTGACAGAAAGGACTGCGGAGGTTATTCGTGATATTCCGGAATATAAGGAATGTCAGGACAGAATCTCGTCCATATCCGTTTCCGCTGCCAAGGCAAGGCTTAAGGGTGATAATTCTCTTTTATCCGGTCTTAATTCCGAGGTTGCAAGGATAGAGGAACGAATGAAGGAACTGCTGTACGATAACGGATATCCTTCGGACTATCTTACCCCTTCATATATATGCAGGGACTGCAAGGATACGGGATATATAGGTAATCGCAAGTGCCATTGTTTTAAACAGTCTGAGATAGATATGTTATATCGCCAGTCTAATATTCAGGATGTATTGCAGAAGGAGAATTTCAGTAATTTTAACTATGAATTATTCCCTGACAGTTATACAGACCCGCAGACAGGTCGTACACCATTAGAGAATATTAAGATGGTTGTGAAGGAATGTAAGGACTTTATTACTAACTTCCCTTCGGGACAGAATCTTTTATTTTTTGGTGAGCCGGGAGTAGGCAAGACCTATCTTACCAACTGCATTGCCAAGGAGTTGTTGGATTCGTCTAATAGTGTGCTATATTTGTCGGCAATTGAACTTTTTGAATATTTTTCTTCAAAAAGTGAATACTTTGACAATTCTTCTCTTGACAATTCGGCTTTTTCAATGCAAATTATAGAGAGCGACTTGTTAATTATAGATGACCTTGGTACTGAGTTAATTAATTCATTTACCAATTCCAAGTTGTTTTATTGCATCAATCAGAGACTGTTAAACAATCGTTCAACGATTATTTCAACGAACTATACATTGTCGCAGTTGATGGATGCATATTCTGAAAGAATTTTTTCACGTATCTCCAGCTCTTATAAGATTATAAGGATGTACGGAGATGACATAAGATTAACTAAGAAATAGGAGGACTACTACTATGCAGAACAATCGCGAGCTTGATACTATTCCTGTTGGAGCCCTTGGGCTTATCAATCTCCGCGGATGCGAAGAGCTTGGCAGCAACATTAACAATTATATCGTAGAGTGGCGTAAGGAGAGAGAAAGCGAACATAAGTCAACCATCGCTTTCGCCGGCTATCAGAAGGACAATTACATTGTCAGCACATCTGTACCACGTTTTGGTTCAGGTGAGGCGAAGGGAATGATTAACGAATCTGTTCGTGGATATGATTTATATCTCCTTGTGGATGTATGTAACTACAGCCTTACATATTCACTTTGCGGACAGACTAACCATATGTCTCCTGATGATCACTATCAGGATCTTAAGAGAATTATTGCTGCTGTTGGTGGTAAAGCAAGAAGAATCACAGTTATCATGCCTTTCTTATACGAGAGCAGACAGCATAAGAGAAATGGAAGAGAGTCTCTTGACTGTGCGTTTGCACTTCAGGAACTTGTTTCAATGGGTGTTGATAACATTATCACATTCGATGCTCACGATCCAAGAGTACAGAACGCAATTCCTCTTAGCGGATTTGAGACTGTACAGCCTGTATATCAGTTTATTAAAGCCCTTCTTAATAATGTAGATGACTTAAAGATTGACAGCGACAATATGATGATTATCAGCCCGGACGAAGGGGCTATGGGACGAGCAGTATACTACTCTAACGTACTTGGACTTGATATGGGTATGTTCTATAAGAGACGTGATTACTCTAAGATTGTTAACGGACGTAATCCGATTGTTGCTCACGAATTCTTAGGAACTTCAGTTGAAGGTAAAGACGTATTCATCATTGACGATATGATTTCTTCAGGTGAGAGTATGCTTGACGTTGCCAAGGAACTTAAGAAGAGAAAGGCTAAGCGTATTTTCTTAGCATCAACATTTGGTCTCTTCACTAACGGTTTCGATAAGTTTGACGAAGCATACAAGGAAGGACTCTTTGACAGAATCCTTACAACCAACCTTGTATATCAGACACCTGAGCTTCTCAGCAAGGAATACTACATCAATGTTGATATGAGCAAATACATCGCTCTCCTCATTGATACTCTTAACCATGACGATTCTATCAGCGAGCTTTTGAATCCTGTTGACAGAATTAACAAGTGTGTTGAGAAATATAAAGAGACTCATAAATAAATATAATAATTAAGAGCTATGAAGTATGAAGTGCACCTCCAAATGTTAGTTTTGTGTCTAACATTTGGGGGTCAGTTCATAACGATTGTCTCCTTTTTAATGCTTCAATACACAAAGAGATATGCTGTTTTATTAGCCTTTAATGTGCATAATGAAACAGCATATCACTTTGCAAAATAAAGTTTTAATAAAAATGTTGACATCGTTAAAAATACCCATTATAATACTGATTGCGTGCATT
>JAZQKW010000035.1:0-3859 GCA_045542375.1 Butyrivibrio sp. | reverse complement strand
CATAAAATCTTCTGGAAATCGCTCTATGTTTCGCTTCACTTGTCTATTTAGATTTTTAACCTCATACCCATAAATCCGCGCCAAGTCACAATCCAACATAACCTGCTGCCCTCTTATTACATAAACGTGATTACATATGCTATCAACTGTCATAAATTCTATATTATCTTCCATAAAGCTCCTCCTTATATCGTATATACGATATGGTATCGTAAAATCAAGGGCATGTCAACTCTGACATCCCCTGCAAAAACTATTTCAAAGTCTTAACATAACCTTCAAGTCTTTTTTTGGAATCTTCGTCTAAACTCTGATATGTTTCAATCAATTCAAATTCGTCCGAATCTCTTCCTATAACAAGATAGTTCTGTGGTCGATATTCTTTATTCTTTCTACTTTCTGTACCTTGTAATAATTCGTAAGGAGATATATCAAGCACCTCACAGATAATCATAATTTTATCAGCAGACGGATTGGTTCCCTTCCTTCGCCAATCACTTACTGTACTTTGAGAAATGCCTGTTTTTTTAGCAAACTCAAGCTGAGTAATGCCTTTTTTTTCAAGGTATTCATATATACGTTCACTAATTGTCATAATTCCACCCTTCCTGATATTCTTCCCGCGTCCTGCATTTTAAAAATATATTCTCTAAACCTGTCAATGTTCTTCTGATTGTATGCAATATCAATTTCCTTCCGTCCATCGAAACCAAGTATTATGTACTGCTGAAGCCTTCCATTGGAACTGATATCTTCCTCGTATTTCACCTTATTGAGTTCTGAACAATCAGCAACAAATCTTGTTCTTAATCCTTTTCTGACAGTCATCTTAGTTCCTTCTATTTTCACATAATCCCATGCCATAATATTCAGTAATACTGCCGGCAGACTGAACATAAGCATTACAAGTAACGCTACAAAACACATCCCCACAAGCTTACCTACCCCCTCCCATATTACAATCGTCCGGACAATAAGACATATTGGAACACCTATATTTACTACTCCTATTATTATTGCAATTAATTTTGTAGCCAATCCATGACATACTTTAAATTTATCATTCATATATTTTACCACCCAATCTTCTGTCAGATTAATACTAACACATCAAAAAATTGTTGTAAATTGCGTAATATGTATTATAATTAAATAACAATAATTTAATTAAGAGGAGGATGAGGATGAGCGAATTTATTAGTACACATCCATACGTAGTTCCTATCGCAATTGTAGTTTTTCTACTAGTTGTATTTTTCCTGATAGGCTACGAGAAAGCACCGTCAGATAAGGTATTCCTTATTTCCGGTATCCGTAAGAAACCAAGGGTTTTAATAGGTAAGGCAGGAATCAGAATTCCATTCTTCGAACGTAAGGATATTCTTATTGCCAAGCAGATTAGTGTTGATATCAAGACTAATGGTTTTATTCCGACCTTGGATTTCATCGGTGTTGACGTTGACGCTATTGCCAAGATTGCATTAGATGTTGACAGCACAGAAGGTATTCTTCTTGCACAGAAAAACTTCCTTAATATGAATGAAGCGCAGATTAGAGAGGCACTTACTGATTCACTTCAGGGTAACATGCGTGAAATCATCGGTACAATTAATCTTAAGGAAATATGTAACAACAGACAGAAATTTGGTGACCAGGTACAGGAAAAGGCACAGAGAGATATGAACGCTCTTGGTGTTAAGATTATTTCTTGTAACATTCAGCGCGTTATTGATGAGAACGAATTAATTAATGCTCTTGGTCAGGACAATATGTCTAAGATTCAGAAAGAGGCTTCCATTGCCAAGGCTGAGGCTGAAAGAGACGTTGCTATTGCACAGGCAGAAGCTAAAAAGCTTGCTAACGAAGCAGAAGTTAATTCTAAGACAGAAATTGCTATTAAGCAGAATGAATTAAGCATCAAAGAAGCAGAATTACAGAAGCTTTCAGATACCAAGAAAGCGGAAGCTGCAGCCGCTTATAGAATTCAGGAAGAAGAACAGCGTAAGGTTTTAGAAATTACCAAGACCAATGCTGACATTGCTAAGCAGGAACGTGAAGTCGAACTCAAAGCAAAAGAAGCTGAAGTTAAGGAACAGGAACTTGCTGCTTCTATTAAGAAACAGGCTGAAGCTGAGAAATATAGAATCCAGCAGAATGCAGAGGCTGAACTTTTCAAGAGACAGAAGGAAGCCGAAGCTAAGAAATACGAAGAGACTCAGAGAGCTGAAGCTGAGAAAATCAAAGCCGAAGCACTTAAATACACCAAGGAACAGGAAGCTGCCGGTATTGCTGCAATCGGTAAGGCGGAAGCTGAGGCAATCAGAGAAAAGGGTATCGCCGAAGCCGAAGCTCTCGAGAAGAAAGCCGACGCTATGGCCAAATACGGCAGAGCTGCTATTCTTGAAATGGTTGTTAACAGACTTCCTGAAATGGCTGCTGCCATTGCCAAGCCATTAGAATCAATTGATAAGGTTACCATCATTGATGGTGGTGGTTCTGGTTCAGGCGTTGAAGCAATGGGTGGATACGTACCGGGTGTTCTTGCCAAGACTATTGAGTCAATTAAAGAAACAACCGGCATCGATATTAACGAAATCGTTAAAGCTGATACATATGACGCTAAGGTTACTAAGAACCTTAATGTTACCGGAATTGACGGACAGGATGTTAATCTTGTAGTTGGGGACTCAGGTAAAGAAGCTGCAGTAACAACAGAATAAAATTTTCATTAAGGAAGTCCTTTATACGGACTTCCTTTTATGTTATAATGAGGCGTAACTAAGCAGAAAGAGGTTTATCGTAATTGTCATTTCAGTCTAAATTCAAAGAAAAATTATCAGAAACATTAAAAGCAGTTATTCCCATACTTGCCATAGTTCTGTTGTTGTGTTTTACCATAACACCGATTCCACCAAGCATCTTAATGACGTTCTTGTGTGGTGCAGTTCTATTGATTGTTGGAATGCTGTTTTTTAATGTGGGCGTGGAGATGTCCATGACACCAATTGGAGAACGAACCGGTTCCGTCATCACTAAATCCAAGAACATTTTTATTGTTATATTAATAACCTTCGTCATGGGTTTTATTATTACAATCTCTGAACCGGATTTACAGGTGCTGGCTCAACAGGTTCCATCTATCCCGAATTTAACTTTAATACTTGCAGTAGCAATTGGTGTTGCTGTATTTCTGGTTCTTGCCGTATTGCGTATGTTTTTCAAAATTCAGCTTTCGTATCTGTTGGTTGTATTTTATGCAATTGTTTTTGGCTTAACTCCATTTGTATCACAGGATTTCCTTGCCATTGCATTTGATTCCGGTGGTGTAACCACAGGTCCTATGACCGTACCGTTCATTATGGCATTTGGTATCGGTATTTCAGCAATCCGAAGCGATAGACACGCTGAGGACGACAGCTTTGGTCTGGTTTCCATGTGTTCCATAGGACCAATTCTTGCGGTACTTATTTTGGGAATGCTGTTTAAACCTGAATCAACAGAGCATGTGTCAGAATCTATTTTAATAGTTGATAACACCGTTGATTTGGGCAAATTATTTTTTCACGAATTACCTGAATATATGAAGGAAATGGCAATTTCCATTTTGCCAATCGTCTTCTTTTTCGGTCTCTTCCAGTTGATATTAAGAGACCTTAATAAGAGAAGTATCATTAAAATTGTTGTAGGTCTTGTATATACATATATCGGACTGGTACTCTTCCTGACAGGCGTAAACGTGGGCTTTATGCCGGCAGGTAATTTCCTTGGGCAGACAATTGCAGGGCTTTCATTCTCATGGATTATCGTTCCAATTGGTATGATAATCGGTTACTTTATAGTTAAAGCTGAGCCTGCAGTT
>JAZQKW010000034.1:0-1833 GCA_045542375.1 Butyrivibrio sp. | reverse complement strand
TGCTGTAAGATTGTGTTGTACTACCATATGTATTCCTCCTTGAATTTGACCCTCGGCATCCTTGCCGATTCGTTAAAATTAGTAGCATGATTGCTTTCTGATGTAAGTTATCCTTACTTGTATTATATATCGGGACTATTTTTAAAAACTTAACCCCAATTTTATAATTTTTTTAAATTATTTTTTCTTATCGAGAAAATAAGGTTCTGACGAAATATTATTCATAGTCTTATAATAATTCGCTGCCATTTCTCTGCTCTTCTTAATCTGTCTGGCTTCCTTCTTAAGAGAATTAAACTTATTCTTGATAAGTTCATTGTTGCGCTGTTCCATCACCTGCAACGATGCACTCTTATCCATAATCTGTTTAATCAAAGACTGTAAGCGCTTGATATCGTCTGCATACCGTTCCTTATCTGTTTCCAGCTGACCTTTTACATCCTTATATAAAAGTTCAAATCCGGTATCCAACCTGCCAAGCTCATCCACAAGAGCTGATTTTTTCTCAACATTATTGTCAAATGCGTCTTCATTAAATTCATCCGCACCGGCAATCTCCTTCTGCTCAGAAGTAAGTCTGGTGAGTTCATCAAGAATCACTATTTTCTTCATAAGACTTTCTTCCAATATCAGAAGATAATTTGATGTATTTTCCATATTATGCCTCCTATGAGTTGATAGCAGGAGCCATCTTAGATGTCTTCATAACCTCTTTCCATGTATCTCTCATTCCACGGAGATGTCCGAGGCATTCTTCAATTATCTCAATGTCCTTTTTAACATTAGCCCATACAAGTCTGTACTGAATATACTCGTATACTTTGTCAAATTCCTTTGCAACCGGATACTTAAAATCAAGAGTTGCTCTGAATTCATCAATAATGCGCTGAGCCTTCTGTATATTATTGTGAGCCTTCTCCATATCGCTCTTCTCTATTCCCATAATGGCAACATTCAAAAACTTAATTGCGCCTTCATAGAGCATAAGAGTAAGCTCAGCCGGTGTAGCTGTAAGGATTTTCTGTTTCTGGTATGTTTCATATGCGTTAGAATTTGGTACCATCTAAAATCCTCCTTCCTATTGTCCACCGAGTAGTCCGCCAAGAGAACTTGACTGTGACTGTAATTTTGAAAGAGCTTTTTCCATGGCAGCAAATTTCTTATAATAAGAATCTTCCATTTCTTTAATCTTCTCTTCCCAGTCTTCAACTCTCTTAGTATATTCACTGTACTGGCTTGACATCTGCTTATCATTGTAGATTGTAAATGCACTACTCATTGAGTTAGATGCCATTTTCTTAGTAAGTGTATCATACATATTGCCGGCTAATTCCTGGAAGAAGCGGATTGTTCCATCTGGATCCTTTGAAATCATAGCCATTAATTTATCTTCGTTACTTGCTACACTGGCATCATCCTTATTACCATCAATATGGAATATACCTCTTTCTTTAGAGCTTGCATTAAAATAGCTCGCTGTAGCAATTCCAAATGTTGATAGGTTATATTTGTTACCATCAATCATCACTTCTGTTCCAAGTATTGATGACTTTAAAGAAGATGATATTGAACCAAGTGTGCTGTCTTTTCTAAGAAGTGCAGCTTTAGCCTTCTCTTCCCATGTCTCAATCTGCTTGTCGGTCATAGCTTCCATTTCTTCGTCTGTAAGTGGGTCATAACCGTCCGCAGCATCTGCATAGTAAAGTCCGTCCATGTACGCAATCATTTCGTTGTACTGCTTGAACATATCTACTATTTTGTCATATATTCCCTGTGTATCAACTGATACATTGATACTTACTGCGTTGTCCTTTTCAATTACATTACCATCAG
>JAZQKW010000033.1:0-2978 GCA_045542375.1 Butyrivibrio sp. | reverse complement strand
CATACAGTACAGGAATTAGGACTTGAAGCCAATTTTATTGGTGGTCATCCAATGGCAGGCTCAGAAAAAACAGGATATGGCGCTGCTTCAGATATATTGTTGGAAAATGCTTATTACGCAATTACACCAACCTCTGCTACCACATCTGAGGCACTTGATTTTTACATCAGACTTGTAAGAGCAACTGGGGCAATTCCAATAATTACTGAACCTCAGATTCACGATTATGCAGTTGCAGGTATCAGTCATGTACCTCATCTTATTGCTTCATCTCTTGTTAATATGGTCAAACTCAACGATACAGACGAGCAATTAATGAAGACACTGGCAGCCGGCGGATTTAAAGACATAACAAGAATTGCTTCATCCTCAGCAGATGTGTGGTCACAGATATGTTCCACTAACAAGGAACAGATATCTTTTGTACTGCAAAAATACATTGATATCCTTACATCTGTTAAGAAGAACATTGACGAAGACGATCGAAATGCAATATACAATATGTTTTCTGAATCTAAAGAATACAGAGACTCTATCAGTATCAGAAACAAAGGTCTTATATCCAATCATTATGTTATGTATTGTGACATCGAAGATAAGGAAGGTGCATTAAGCACAATCACTCTCCTGCTCTCCGATAATCACATTAACATTAAAAATATTGAAATCATACATAACAGAGAATACAAGCAGGGTGTTTTACTCATTGCTTTTTATGATGAAAAAACTTATCAGGCAGCTTATACATTGCTAAGCCAGAATGGTTATTTCATTCATAACTAAGTTCTCTGTCTAGAATTTTTGCAAGGGGTTCCATGGCATTACACACTTCTTCATAAGTGTTGGTCTGGGCCCCTGCTTCTATTAGCATGGACTTTGGTCTATGATACAGACAATATCTGTATCCTTCTATATATATACATCTGATAAAATCAGGATACATCATTTCCCCTAACAGATACATTTTGTAGGTCATTGCCAGATTTTCCGTTACATATGGATTGGGCAGATTAGTTAATTCCCCTTGGGCATTAGTATAGCTTATTCCATTAAACAGCATAATCTGGGCAGTCTTTTTACCATTTATCTCTGTAATCAGATGGCGGTCTTCGCTTACACCATCCCTATGCAAATCAATTACTACTTCAATGGAAGGATATGCTTCAAGTATTTTTTCCAATTTATTGTTGGCATAAGTATATGCCTGACTTCTATCAAGAACTCCATTAACCATATCAAAAGAATCTGTCAAATGCATAACATTATATCCGTATTCATTTCTAAGCAGCTGTGTTAAATACGCTCCTACATCCACTATACTTTTTCCGTTTAAATGTGAATCCGCAAACATTTCATTTCCATGTGTATGAAATATGAGAATCTGCGGCTCGTTTTCTTTTTTCTTAAGAGTTACATTGGTGTTAATTATTTTTTCAAGATTAAGTTTTTCCTGAGTAAGAGTTGTGGATGATGGTACAACATAAAAATTCTTAAGCACAAAATTATAGTCTCTTAATTTATCCATCCCGTACATCCCTGCGGCAGCCTGAATTATTGACGGTTCTGAATTTTCGGTTTCCCCTGTTGTTTCGGTCACTGGTTCCGTCTCCGTTTCAATTTCTTTTTCCGTCTCTTTTTCTGTTTCTTCTTCTGTTTTTTCTTCTATTTCTTTCTCAGTCACATTATCTGATTTGACGATATCACTTTCCACCTCAGTGATATTTTCCAATACCTCAATAGGAACAAAACTCTCCACTGCTTTTTGAGTGATATAATCCAGACTGTAATCCATTACTTTTCCTATAGCTTCCACTACTTGTCTTCTGAAAACGATTATTATAAGAACGCAGATTATTAGTGCTGCAAAAACATATTGATGATTATTATATTTTTTCGTACAGAATATACTCCACTTGGGTTTTATATATTATATGATATCAGACATGCAAATATTAATTGCCTCCGAAAGTGTATAGCTTATTCTTTTTATTAAAGCATCTATATCCTTAGAAGTAACATACATACTTTGGTAGCTTCCATAGTTCATTCCTTGTTCTTCAAGCTCCGGATACAGGTCATATATCAGTGTTGATGCATCTACAACAGTTGGTACACCGATTGCTATTACAGGTATTCCCATTGTATTTTTATTGATTGTCTTTCTGTTATTACCAACTCCAGAACCTGGTTCTATCCCTGTATTACATATCTGTATTGTAGTTGTTAATCTTGATAATTTTCTTGCCGCAAGAGAATCTATTACAATAAGCACGTCCGGACCGGTTCGGTTGATAATTCCACCAATAATCTCTGATGTTTCCATACCGGTCTGTGCCATAACTCCGGGGCTGATGGCACTGATTATTGCTACCTTAGATTCATCAGATTTTGGGATATTTCTTGTTATCATAAGATTAGAAACTGCTTTGGGCCCCAGAGAATCCGGTGTTGCTTCCATATTTCCGAGACCTGCAACCAGTATTTCCGGCACTTTTTCTTTACAATCCATTGCATTTCTAATCATTTCCCGCAACTCCTCTGACAAAATATTGGATATTTTTCTATGGTAATCCTCATCTTCTGATACAAGCTCTGGTGCCTCCAATGTAATATATGTTCCCGCCGGTTTTCCAAGTGCCTTCTCACCTGTATCATTAAGCACTTCCATTCTTACAACATTAATTCCATCCTTTTTTTGCTCATATATTTTAATCCCTTTATGATTTTCGATGTCAATAGCATTATTGGCTTCCAACGCCAAGTCAGTTCTTACAGGCATAAATAACTCCTTTTTTATAATATTATATGTAATTTAAAAACTTCAATTCGCAAATTGATGAGGCTGTTTCATTACCCACATTAAAGGCTGATGAACGATTGTTAATTGTGATTGAGAAAATCATAAGCTTTTTAACTACATTTTGTTGAAATGCTTATTGTTTGCCTTTTATAAAAATGTCACATACCATTCCGGAGTG
>JAZQKW010000032.1:0-3299 GCA_045542375.1 Butyrivibrio sp. | reverse complement strand
TAAAAGACTTTAGAAAGATAGTTCTCAATCCGTCCGGTACATACAATTTGAAGGCAGACCTGGATTTTAGCGGACTTAAGGCAACTAAACCGGATGATTTTGTCCTTGATGTAGTGTTTAAAGGAACTTTTAACGGAAACGGACATACTATATCGGGTATTACATATGGACTTTTTAGGGAGATTGGAGAGGGAGCAACAGTTAAGAATCTTAAGCTTCAGGCGGATTTTGGAACTAACGCATGGAAGGGAAATTCTCAATATTATTCAGTATGGAAAAATGCCCTTGCAGAAAATAACAGGGGAACAGTTAGTAATTGTGACCTGACTTATGTTATGAATGAATATGCTTATAATGGTCAGGGAGTGGCAATTGGCGGACTTTTATATGCTAATTATGGAAAAGTAGAGGATTGTGACGGAAATATTATAATGAACAATCCTAAAAGTGATACATCAGTATGGCATGCAATACACGCAAGCTCGGTTGCGACATTTCATTGGGGTGGAACGATAAGTAATTGTACTGCCAACGTCAATGTAAAGAGTGATGTGAAAAATGATAATCTTGAAATTGCAATACGTGGTATCGTATCAGATGTTGATAATGGTGCGATAGTTACCAAATGTACTGCAGGAGGAAGCGTCCAGACTAAGGATAAAATAAGTCTTGCATATGCAGGAATTGTTAATAATCTCATTAAGGGAGAGGTAAGTGATTGTGTTAATAACTGTAATGTGGATGCCTGTACAGGCTCTACTTTATGTAGTGCAGGAATTGTAGTTTCTAATGGAGCTACAGTTAAGAATTGTACCAACAATGGCAATTTTTATAATAAATACGCATCAATTATGGAAGGCTATTCCAGAGAAATCGGAGGAATATGCGGAGTTAACGGTGGCAAAATAATCGGCTGCAAGAATAATGGAAATATTACGGTTGAAATTGGAGCTGGCGGGGGTATTTTTGCTACTGCACATGGAGATTCTACAGTGGAAGGCTGCTCTAATAGCGGCAAAATAACCGGAGTTCAGGCATCTTCATGGATGACCTGTGTAGGTGGTATCGGAGGGGAAATTGCATTTAATTCAGGTACTTTTGATGAAAACGGAAATTTTGTTATGGATCCAAGTGGCAGCTGCGCTATAACTAACTGTACTAATTCTGGAGTAATCAAAGCAGAATATGGCGCCGGATGTATGGTAGGAAGTATTCACCTTCCATCAGCGGGGAACAAGGTCACAGTTAAGAATTGTAAAAATACCGGCTCATGTGAAAATTATGGTCAGACTACTAATAAACTGTATTATCAGTATGTTGGCGGGGAAACTGCGGACAGTAAATTATCTCTGTCAGGAAATACCAACCTGACAAAAGAAGGAGAAGCAGTGGATGCTCCTAAGCCTCCTGTTCAGGAAACAGTTGCACCTACCGCACCACCTGAGACAACTCCTGTTGTAACGGAACCAGTCACAGAAGAGACTGAAACAGCCACAACAGAAGATGCAACAGAAGAGACAACAGAAGAAACAACAGAAGATGTAACAGAAGAGACAACGGAAGAAACAACGGAAGATGTGACGGAAGTTGCGACAGAAGATATAACAACAGAATCTCAGGAAACAGAAAGCACAGAGACCGAGAATGACGAAAAAGGCGATAAGAAAATAAGCCCGGTTCCATTCATTGTAATAGGTGTAATTCTTGTGGCAGCAGGTGTAGTGACTTTTATACTTATAAGAAAGAACAGAAAACAAGCAGAGTAAATTATGGGAACTTTAATAAATTGTGCATTAATAGTTGTAGGCGGAGTTATTGGTCTGATATTTAAAAAAGCAGTAAGCGAGGAAATAGAATATTCTATACAGAAGGCTACGGGAGTTGCGATTTTTGTTGTAGGATTGTGCGGTATACTTTCTACAATGTTAAAAAGTAATAGCGGTGGAGCTATAGTAAGCAGCGGTGAACTGTTGCTTGTAGTAAGCCTTGCAGTAGGAACATTAATTGGAGAATTACTGAAACTGGAGCAGAGACTTGATAAGGGGTGTAAGAAGATTGAAGCCAGATTCAAGATGACTGGTTTTTCGGCAGGCTTTATATCAGGAACAATGATATACTGCATTGGCGCAATGGCTATTGTAGGTGCTATAAATGACAGACTTTTGGGGGATTACAGTACCCTTGTAACCAAAGGCATAATCGACGGTATCACATCAATTGTCCTTGCAGCTACATTAGGGTACGGTGTAATATTTTCAGCAATCCCTGTTCTGTTGTATCAGGGAGCCATTACATTGCTTGCCGGAGCACTGGAAAATGTCCTTGTAGGTGAACTGTTAAGTAACATATGTATGGTTGGATACGCCATCGTAATGTGTATCGGAATTAATTTTCTGACTAACGGAGATAAGAAAATCCGAACCGTCAATATGTTACCTGCAATTCTGGTGCCTGTTGTGTATGAAGTAATAAAGAAACTTTTCTAAAAAAATGGATTGGAAATTATGTGATTTCCAATCCATTAATAATTTTATCAAAGCTGATGTGTTCGATGTTAAGCTTTATATCGTTCTTGCTGGCTACTGTCATATACATATCCGGTTCAATATGATTAGTAAAAATGCAATAAGTCTGAGCTGAAGAATTACGCAGACTCTTGAATATCCCTTCTCCTGAACATTTTGAAATGGCTTCTTTAATAGTCCATATTTTACAAAATTCATCCATAGGGTTCTGAGATGCCATAATGCTTTCTGTCTCGGCTTCCGTACATATCTTGCGTATATGCGATGGTGTGACCTTCCTGCATTCCTGAATGTCAATTCCAACAGGTGAGTCTGCAAAAACACAGGCAACGGCACTGGAGCAATGACTTATATTAAAATAAATATCAGGATGGGAAGCAATATAAGGCTTGCCATTTTCTTCCAATTCAAATTCCGGAGTGTCGGTCTTGCCATATATTTCTCTGTACCCGTACAAAAAAAGCAGATATGCCATTACACAGGCAACTTTCCCTGAAAGAAAACGGTGTTTCAGTGCTCGTTCCTTTCTTCCGGGCGGAAGCAGTTCCAGTAACTTTTCTATATTCTCTTCGTTAATTCGACTAAGTTCACTAAATAAATATATCATAATAATTAATTATATTTGAAGTAATTTATAATTGCAATATCGTATTTATGTGATATAATACGTATGTACAACGGGGTGCCGTAACTGGCTGAGATTATACCCATTAACCTGATTTGGATAATGCCAACGTAGGGATATATAGTAGAAGTTTACGCAGATACTGTCTC
>JAZQKW010000031.1:0-20712 GCA_045542375.1 Butyrivibrio sp. | reverse complement strand
ACATGGCTACGATCCGACTTCTGTCCAAAATAATCCTATGCATATCGTTTACTAATCCTATATCGATTTTGCCACCTTTTTGAATTCTATCAAAAGCATACATTATTGTTTTCTTCAAATTCTGAATTTCAAGGTTATCATCATTCTTTTCCATATACTTTAGATAATACATTTCATCTTGGGATATCTGGGTGCCTTCAATCTGTGTAGATTTATAACTTTCTGTGAGCAAAACCGAATCAAGAAAATAGCTTGCTTCAAACTCCAAGGTATTTAACAATGTTTTATATTCGCCATACTTTATATTGGCATCCGATAACAGTCTTAACACCTCTTTATCAACATTATATTCAATTGGATATCTGTTTGCTTTAAACGGCTTCATAAAATCTCACCTTTCAATCAAAAAATCACTAATTTTAGTATTATTTTACACCTTTTAATCAAAAAAATCACTATTTTTATAAAAAACAGTGATTTTTTAATATTTAATATCCTAATTCTTCTCCAATGAGTACAACCTTAATTCTTCCTACATGGCCGCTTCGTCTTGTAATCACAATCTGATTACAGAAGCAGTCCGGTGAAAGACAGTCTCCACACTTTCCTGTGGCTCCACATGGAGTCTTGCGGCTGAGTCTTACAGCATTTGGCGGACAGGCTGTAGTCTTAACTCTCTTATATCCACTTTCAACGTCTGTAACCACCTTGTTCATTCCTGCTACAATAATAACATGAGCAGGGCCATGAATAAGACTTGCAAGTCTGTTTCCGTTACCATCAATATTTATCAGTTCACCATTAAGTGTAATGGCATTAGTACTCATTAAATAATAATCGCTAAGCGAGGTTTTTGCAAACAACTGTCTCTGTTCTTCCGGTGTAGTAGCTGTAGCTCTGTCAATCAGCTCATAATCCCCGTTCTTAATTGCGTCCATAAGACCACATTCCTTAACAGATTCAGAACCTCCCCAGGCTATTACAGAACCCTTTTCCATCATAGCTGTGATGTGAGCAACTGCTTCCTTGGATGTAGCAAAGTAGAAGCCCTCAATATTTCTTTTTCCTAAGTTTTCAATAATACCCTTAGCAGTAAGGGCATATGTATCCTGCTTAAATCCCATACGAAACCTCCTATATTATTCTTCCTTTTCTTTTTCCTTAAGTTCTTTTTCAAGTAATGCTACCTTCTGGGTAAGAGTGCATATATTAGCTGTCAGTTTGGATACCGCTACAGTAAGCACATATATGATTAAAAGCGATATTCCAAATCCACATAAAAACAACATATTAACCGGTGTTGCAATACCAATCAGATTCGCAACCATGTCCAGAAGCTTTGGAAAACAGGTAAGTACTATACATACTAGTATAAGAAGAAGCCATGGAAGACAGAACTTAAAATCAAGTTTTTTCTTCTTAATATGCACTATCATAATTGTAAGTACCGCCAAAAGACCTACAAGTATAATAATCTGTAATTTTAAATCTATCATTATGCATCCTCCTTCTTTCTGTCTATTTTTCTCATAAGCTCCGTCAGGATAGCAACGGTAACCTTAATCATATAATAAATAGATGAGAAAAATCTTATGGACGACTTGCCGCCCTGTCTCTCTCTCATAATAACAGGAATTTCTTTCACATTCTTGCCAAGTCTGATAACATGCACCACACTTTCAGGCTCAGGATAATCCCTTGGATAGCTTTCTGCAAATACCTTAATTATATCAGAGTTAATCATTCTAAGTCCTGATGTAGGATCAGTTATTTTCTTACGGGTGAACAATTTAATAAGCCAAGAAAAATAAGTTATTCCCATTCGTCTTGCTCTTGATGTCTGAAAACCTTCCTTCTCAATAAATCTTGAACCTATTAACATATCTGCATTCTCTGCCAACATAGTCTCAGCCATTTTTTCAAGAAAAGCCGGGTCATGCTGACCATCACCATCAACCTGCACCGCTATATCATAGCTGTTGTTATAGGCATAGCGATAACCAGTCTGAACTGCACCACCAATCCCAAGGTTAAGTGGCAGATTAACCACATTAAATCCATTTCTTTCGCAGATTTCCAAGGTATTGTCCGTTGAACAGTCATTGATAATCACATAGTCAAAATCAGGTGCATTATTTACAATGTCCTTTACTGTATTTTCTATATTGGCACTTTCGTTGTATGCAGGGATGATAATTAATTTCTTCATATTTCTCATTCTATCCTTGTGCGTAATGCGCTAAGAACTGCTTAGTTCTCTCCTCTTTTGGATTTTCAATAACCTGAACAGGGTCGCCCTGTTCTACTATATATCCATTATCCATGAAAATAACCTTATTCGCAACATCTCTTGCAAAAGTCATCTCATGTGTAACAATAATCATAGTTGTATTTTTGTCTGCTAATTCCTTGATAACCTTAAGCACTTCTCCTGTAAGCTCAGGGTCAAGCGCTGATGTAGGCTCGTCAAAACACAGAATATCCGGATTAAGTGCAAGCGCTCTTGCAATAGCAACTCGCTGGCACTGTCCTCCCGAGAGCTGGTGAGGATAATTTTCCATTCTGTCTGCAAGTCCCATCTGTGTAAGAAGTCTTTCTGCCTCTTCCTTAATCTCTTCATGAATAGCTTTCTTATTAGCCTTATAATCCGGACGTTCCTTGGCAAGAAGCTCCTTGGCTAACATAACATTCTTAAGTGCTGTATACTGTGGAAAAAGATTAAATGACTGGAACACAAGACCAAAATGCAGTCTTTTCCTGCGAATTTCCGAGTCTCTCATTCTTCCCGATACTGAGGCATCATAAAGCACCTCATCATTAACCTTAATCACACCACTGTCAAAATCCTCAAGGAAATTAAGACAACGAAGAAGAGTTGTTTTACCGCTTCCTGAAGAACCGATAATCGACACTACCTCTCCCTTTTCAAGCTTAAAGCTTATATCCTTCAGTACTTCTATATCGTCGAAGGACTTCTGTATGTGTTCAACTTCTAATATTGGCATAGTCATCCTCCTACTTAAAATACTGTAACTTCTTCTCTAATTTTCCAAGAAGTATGGTAAGAATACCCACAAAAATCAGATAATATACCGCTGTAAAGAATAATGGCCATATAGCTCCTGAAATCCCCTGTGAGCCCTTCATAAATGCCTGTCCTGCCCAGATAATTTCCTGAAGTGAAATAATTCTGGCAAGGGAAGTATCCTTAACAAGGGTAATAATCTCGTTAGACATCGGTGGAACTATTCTCTTAATCATCTGCATAAGCTTAACCTTGAAAAATATCTGTGCCTTGTTCATACCGAGCACAAGACCGGCCTCTTCCTGTCCCACAGGAATGCTTTCCATTCCGCCTCTGTAGATTTCTGAAAAATAACATGCGTAATTAATAATAAAAGCAACTGCTGCCGCGCTGAATCTTCCGGCTTCTCCGCCACCCCAAATTGGGTTGTGAAACACAAGTCCCGGAAAATAAAAAATAATCAGCAGCTGTATCATAAGCGGTGTTCCTCTTACAACCCATACAATCAGCTTAACAAGCAGGCTTAATGGTTTAAATTTAGATGTTGAGCCAAAAGAAATAATAAGTCCCAATGGGATGGCTCCTATTAATGTTACAATAAACAACTTCAATGTCTGCAGAAAACCGGTATTTAACGCCTTAAATACAACCGGAAACTGCTCAAGAAATAACTCCATGGTATTGCTCTCTTTCAATATATTTATAAAGGGAAAAAACAGAGAGTGGCACTAATCCACCCTCCGTCTGAATAAGAAACTTATTTCTGTTCAACTACTGCAGCCTGTACTCCGTACTTCTCTGCGATTTTCATCATGCTGCCATCTTCATAGCTAGCCTTGAAGAACTTGTTTAATTCTTCTGTTAAATCTGAACCCTTACGGAAACCAACACCGTATTTCTCATCATTAAGACGAACTGTATATGTCAAATCCTTGTATGATGTTCCTTCACCTACCATTGCAGCTGCCATTAATGAATCAATGATAGCGGCATCTGATGTTCCTGAAGCAACTTCCATAAGTGCATCTGCCTGAGCAGTTACCTCTGTGCATGTAAGCTTATTAGCTACTGCCACATCATATCCTGCACTTCCTGCTTCAACTGCGAAGTTAAGGTTCGAAAGTGATTCAACTGTTGTATACTTGTCAGCATCCTTAGAAGGAACAATTACAACCTGTGAATTGTTGCAGTATGCGTTAGTACAAGACATTGCTGCCATAACGTCATCTCTTAATGTCATACCATTCCATACGCAGTCGATTGTCTTACCATCAAGCTCCATAATCTTGTTGTCCCAGTTAATCTCAACGAACTCAACTTCAACTCCAAGACTCTTACCAAAAGCCTCTGCCATCTCAGCATCGAATCCAATCCACTTGCCATTGTCATCCTTGTAATCCATTGGTGCGAAATCTGTAATTCCTACAACTAATTTGCCCTTGTTCTTAACGTACTCCATATCAGAATCACCTGATCCTGTATTCTTCTTGGCACATGCCATCATACCAAGTGCCATTACCAGTGCAAGCACTGCGACTAAAAATTTCTTCATTTTCTCTTTTCTCCCTTGTTTTATCTGTAAAATACCTTGACATATTACCACTTCATCATAATAAAGTCAATCATTTTTC
Source organism: Butyrivibrio sp. (assembly GCA_045542375.1). GTDB lineage: Bacteria > Bacillota > Clostridia > Lachnospirales > Lachnospiraceae > Eshraghiella. Next base: position 16,056 of record JAZQKW010000031.1, on the reverse strand, counting down.
CACATTATCTGTCTTCAAATTTATTTTTTCCATTATCATATATGGAATTATTGCCTGGCCATTTTAAATCTGCGGTCTGTGTTCCGTTTCCGTTGTTAAAAATAACATTAGGGAAATCCGTATCCGTTGCATATAGGAAGGTTCCGTCATCAAGCTCTGTCATCTTAAGCCCCGGCCATCCGGCGTTATTCTTTTTATCATCAGTCCACATATAACAGTATACTTCCTCCCAGCCTGCAGTGTTCTTCATATATATATGATTTTTGCCTGAATTTTCATCAAATTTCTCTGCACTGTTTTCATTCTGATTTTTGTTATATTCATGCTTATACACATATTCTCTCTGTCCATCAGTAGCAGTTACCGTAAGCATTGTGCTTTCGCCATATTCGATTGCATCACCTACTGTAACCTTAACTTCTCCTGTGAATTTAACAGGCGTGCTTCCATCTATAGAATATGTACCTTCTGTTGCATTCTTAAGTGTAATTGTTATCTCAGATTTATCCTCTGAAAGAGTTCCTCCCTGCTTAGACAGCTCAGCATATGGAACAGTTTCTGTTTCATAGATTACCGCTATACCATCTGCACCTGTAACTTCACCCTTTATAAATCCGCCTTCGACCGTAAAAATATTACCTGATACCCTGTCAGTGTAGGTTCCATTCTTCATGCTGTAGGCTTTAAGATTAACTGTGCCTGCTCCATTAAGATTAACGATTACAGCACCTGTTGTACCACGTTCTATGTATACAACACTATCCTTGTTCGCTACATGTTCACTCTGTCCGATAAAAGCATTCTTAAAATTATTTACTGCTGCTACTGATGGGTCCGAAAATGTCATGGTTCCAACATCACCCATCTCAGTCTGAACCAGTGAGCTAGTACTTTTCTTATTTCCTTTGTCATCTACCAGCATTTCAGAATAGTAGCTTCTTGCAAGGAAAAGAGGTGTTGCTTCCTTTCTTGCAGCAATAATAGCCCATGTCTGCTTAATCATTGTATCAGTTGCAAGATAAGAAGAACCTGCGCCTACATATGTATCATGGGACTCATTCCACACGACGCATTTAGAAGCATCATATGAATATCCCGGATTGGCAGCACTTGAAGCATTCTTGTATCTGACATCATTTCTTCTGTTATCTCCGGTTGCACTGTCCGTTACTGACATATACTTGGTATAATTATTAATACTGAAATTATCTCCCGGAGTATTAAGTATCTCTCCATATATAAATAACTCATGGTCTGCATAATCACGAATTCCATTAATAACTGTTGGCCAGAAATCACTGGCAATTGCTGCTACATCATCAGGAGTTTCGATATGCTTGGCTGCATCAAATCTGAATCCATCCGCACCACAGTCAACACATTCTTTTAAGAAATCAAGTACCATGTTCTGTACTCTCTTATCAGCTGTATTAAGGTCCGGCATACCAATTGTTCCAAGTGTAAGGTCACGTCTTCCATCACTCATCCAACACTGAATACTGTTAATATGCCAATATGTCTCATCCGTCATCATATCGGCCTTCCAGTATTCTCCTACCTGAGGTGTAATGTCTGACATTGAATTCTTCCAGCCTGTTATATTGCCAAGATGGTTGGCAACAACATCAACAATCACCTTAACACCATACTTCTCAGCCTCTTCGCACATTTCTTTAAACTCATTCTTAGTTCCAAGGAAGCTCTGTCCGTTATCACAGATATTAAAGGTTACCGGCTGGTATAACTTCCACCACTGTCCGTCACTTCCACCGGTTCCGTTAGGTGTACCCACATTGGTGTATACCTTATCGTTATATGTATAATCCTTTGCCTGCTGAACAGGTGAAGTCTGAACTGCGCTAAATCCAGCTTGGGCAATTTCCTTCATATGTTCCTTGATATTGTTATATGACCAGTTCCAGCAATGAAGTATAGCACCCTCAGATGTCTTGTCCGCAAGTCCGTAATCTGTCACCTCCGGTGTTTCCGTTGGTCCTTCTGTTGGAGCTTCTGTCGGAGCCTCTGTCTGTTCCTCCGTTGGTACCTCTGTCTGTCCGTCTGTAGGGACTTCGGTAGTAACATTAGTTGTCTCATCGGCTACTGTCGGGTTAGTAACCTCATCTTCTTTTCCACAACCTAACGTCATAGTTGCGGTCATTATTCCAACAATTAACAATGATAATATCTTCTTCATATATTAACTAACCGTCCTTATTTTGATATCGTATATTTTAGCTCAGTATTTTTATTATGACAAGATTTTTACATAAAAGGAGCTCTATTATCATAATAAAGCTCCAGTTAATCATTCCTCTATTCTTGTAAATTCATAAGTTCCGTCTACCCTGATATAAAATACATTTCCACCCTGTGCAATACATTCATTATCTTCTCTGCTGCACATCCACTGTCCCGGAGCCAGATAATATGTTGTACCTATGTGGAGATAGTATTTTCCATCTCGCCTGATTTCAACGGAACCCTCCGGCTTGTCCTCTGTCTGTTCCTCTGTTGGAGCTTCTATTGTAGGCTCCGTAGTTGGTTCTGTAGGAACTTCCGTTGTCGGCTCTGTAGCAGGTTCCGTAGGTGCCTCTGTTGGCGGGGTTTCTGTTATCGGCTCTGTAGGAGTTTCCGGTGTCGGCTCTGTTACCGGCTCTGTAGGAGCTTCCGTTGTCGGCTCTGTCACCGGCTCCGTCGGTGCTTCTGTTATTGGGTCTGTTACCGGCTCAGTTGGAGGTTCTGTTGGGGTTTCCATCGGTGGCTTCGTTGATGGCTTAGGCGGCTTATGTCTATCCTCAGTCACCGTATATGAACCTGCATTACCATCCACTATTTCTATATCAGAACTGATAATTAATCCCATATCATTAATTGATTGTCCTGAAGAAATATGCTTAAAATATTCTCCTTTCGGAGTAATAACTATTACATCACCATTCACAACACAATGAATATTCCATTCACATGTTACCTGAATATTCTCTCCAGGAATTCGAACGGATATCTCCCATCCGTTAACATCTTCGTCACCTTCATTGGTAATTACCATATCATAATGGTACATATACTTACTATTCTCGACCCACGAATTATTGTTATATATCTCCACATTAAGTCCTGATGCATCTTCTGCTCTTACATCGGAATTTTTCAATTTAAATATCAGTAAAAATATAACTAGCATTACAAACGATAATTTAAATAATGAACTAAATCTTCTCATATCAATTACCTTTCATGCTTAACCAAGCTATTTCCATTCTATTTTCATGTCCTCTGTGACTGGTCTGAAAAAATCCCATTCCCATTCACCATCTGTCTCAGGATAAATAACAGGTTCGTCAACTACGCTTCCCTTAGTAACCGTCTTACTTACAAATACCTCTCCATCGTATATGAACTGCACTACGCACTTATCATTCTCATCTTCCGTACCCTTATCAGCATTATTATCAATATATGTCTCTGCCTCTGCTATAAATTCCTTCACCTTATCATCATATCCGGAACTATCCAATGCTCCGATTACAGCCTCAGACACGTTTCCTTTATATGTCATTTCCTTGCCACTTTCAACAACAACCGTTTCATTACTGAAGTAAGGCTTGCAGTTAACTGAACCATGATGCACAGACACCATAACCTTCGCCCCTTCATCTGAGGAAGTAGTTCTGAAAATTGTACCTCTAACAGAAATAATGGAGGTATCTGTAACGACCTCATATGATGACTTATCATTCAGAGGCTCTCTTATATCTGATATTACCGAACCCATCTCCACAGTAATCTGTGTTCTGTTATTCTTCTCATCGCCCTTAGCATCAATGATAATCCTGCTGGCAGGCTCTACCATAATACATTTATTACCATCCATAGTGATACTGAGGTAGCTGTCCGCTCCGGTACTTATAACATCGCCTGATATAATCTCCGTGCCATTAACCGCATTCTTATATCCTTCTCCGTCTCTGTATATCATTGCCTGACCTTCTACAGCAACGACCTTAATATCTCTTCTTGCATCCTCTTCCTTCTTATTACGGCTTATCGCTATTATACAGATTACAAGCAACACTAATAATGCGCCAAAAATAAATATTCCCTTGCCTATGGTATATCCTTCTTCATGTTCTGCATTCTCCATTAGTATCACCTGCCTTTCAATAATAACACCTAACAATATACATATCGGAACAATCTTAGACATATATTAGCATATTTTTAAAACAAATACAATTGAAGAATCAACAAAAAGCAAAGATATACCATGCAGATTCATAATGTTATCTACAATTTTCAAAGTAGTGTGTTGTTTCATTATACACATTACGAAACAACACACTACTTTGCGAATTGAACTTGACTTATGTTTAAATATATGATTAATTACTATTTAAATATAAAATAAGAAAGGAATAACCCTATGAAACTCAAAAATCTGGTAGGACCACGATATAAGGAACGTCCTGCAGACTGCGTAATAGACAGTCACGCATTAATGGTAAGAGGGGGATATATGAAATATGTCGGCAACGGTATTTTTTCTGAATTCCCTATTTTAAGAAAAATCACACAGAAAATCGAGACCATCATCAGAGAAGAAATGAATGCAATCGATGGTGAGGAAGTACTCTTTCCCGTTGTAATGCCCGCAGAGCTTTGGGAAGAATCGGGACGTTATAATACAATCGCAAGCGAACTTGTTCGCTTTAGTGACCGCAACCGTTCTAAAATGGTACTCGGAATGACCCATGAAGAAGCTGCAGTTCATCTCGTAAGAGAATATGCACAGTCATATCAGCAGTATCCTTTTATGATATATCAGATACAGCGTAAATTCCGCGACGAGGCAAGACCAAGAGCCGGCATGATTCGTGTACGCGAATTTACCATGAAGGATGCCTATTCCTTCCACACCTCACAGGAGGACCTTGAGCAGTATTATCAGAAATGCTACGACGCCTATAACCGTATTTTTAAAAGAGCCGGTGCTCCTAATGTAGTAACAGTAGCTTCCGACTCGGGTATGATGGGAGGCAGCATATCTCACGAATATATGCTTTTAAGCGAAGTAGGCGAAGATTCCATCGTAATTTGTGAAAAATGCGATTACAGAGCCAATATGGAAGCCGCAGAGAACATTGTAGTGAACACGCCTTCCGGAACACTCTCTACAATAGAATGTATCGAAACTCCGGATTGCAAGACCATTGATGATGTGTGTGCATTTTTAAAATCAGACGTCAAGTCATCATGCAAAGCTGTTGTATATCAGAAAAACTCAGACGACGCATATGTAGTTGCTTTTGTAAGAGGCGATTACGAAGTTAATGAGACCAAGCTCCGCAATCTCGTAGGCGAAGAAATTCATCCTGCGGACATTACTCCGGACGCGCCTCTCGTAGCAGGGTACATTGGTCCATACGGTATCTCTGACAAAGTAACTTATTATATCGATCTGTCATTAAAAGGTATTGAGAATATTGTTGCAGGAGCCAATAAGGAAGGTTTCCATTTAACAGGACTTAATCTTGAAAGAGATTTAGATAACGTGGTATTTTACGATATTGCCAAGGTAAAAGATGGTGGTATCTGCCCATGCTGTGGCAAGTCCGGTCTCCTAATCAAACGAGGTATCGAGATAGGTAACATATTCCAGCTTGGAACCAAATACACTAAGAGTATGAATATGCAGTACGTTGATAAAGATGGCACATTACATAATCCTATTATGGGTTGCTACGGAATCGGTGTTGGAAGACTTGCAGCATCTATATGTGAAGCCAAGCATGATGATTACGGACCAATATGGCCGATTTCAATTGCCCCATACGAGGTTCACATCTGTTGTCTTCGTCCTGATGATGAGAACACATTACAGGTTGCCAACACTCTGTATGATAATTTGAAAAAATCACACGCAGATGTAATTTTTGATGACAGAGAGGGTATAAGAGGCGGTCAGATGTTTGCCGATGCAGACCTTATAGGCGCTCCAATCCGTGTAGTTGTAAGCCCAAGAAATCTCCAGAACAATCAAATTGAGATATCAACAAGAGACAAATCTCTCAACATCCTTGTAGATGTATCAGAGGCTGCCGATTATATTATTAATCTTAAAAAGACAATGCTTGATGAACTTAATAATTAAAAGAACGAGACCGAAGGTAATGCTTACCTTCGGTCTATTTTCATCTTTTATCTAAAACTTCTAACCCAGCTTACCAATGAGCCATGATGAGTATTATCTCTGACTGTTCCCAACATATATTCTGTTACAGGACCATTCTTTCTCATTTTTTCAAGAATTGCTTCCTGAAGTTCCTCTACAGACATATCCTCGTATGGTTTATTCCAATCCACTTTCACAGGGTCTGCTGCTTTCACAGGTTCAACAGCCTTCACAGGCTCTGCCGTCTTCACAGCCTCTGCTGCCTTCTTAGGTTCAATAGCCTTCACAGGTTCTTCTGTCTTCACAGGTTCTGCTGCCTTAACAGGCTCTGGTGCTTTCTCGATTTCCACCGTCTTAATAGGTGCAAAGCTTTCTTTAATCATTTCTGCAGGAATCCAGATTTCTCCGTAATTAGCCGGAACCTTTACATGAATGTATCCACCATTAACAGATACCTTCTCTCCTGTCAGCGCACCTACATATTCCGAAGAATTGCCCGCCTGAAGATCCATATACACATCATTATCTGAATTATTAACTGCAGCAATAACTGACTTGCCATCCAATACTCTTGCATATGCATAATGTGTAGTCTGAAGCAGGAGTTCCTTATATTCACCGTAGCACAATGCCGGTGTATTACGACGAATCTTTCCAAGTGCCGCAATAAGCTTAGTGCATGAATTAGTCTCAATTGCGTCCTTGTAATCCTCATAATTCAACGCAGGTCTCAGCGAATCATCTGACGAATGTTCCTTACGACCTTCAATACCAAATTCCGAACCATAGTATAATGACGGGATACCCGGCAAAGTATAAAGCATTACATGCACAGGTACATAATGTGCCTTGTTACTTAATTTGGTATATATACGCTCAACATCATGGTTGTCAACAAAACTATACAAACGTAACTTATCGCCTACCATATTGCTGACATATTTGATTGTATGCGCCACTTCAAAATAATTGTGGTCATTGTGGCCTGAAAACAATGCTTTGTGAAGCATATAGTTGGTTACGGAATGAAGTGTTCCCTCATTGGCCCAACGAGAATAATTTCCATGTATTACTTCTCCCATAAGCCAGAAATCAGGTTTTACTTCATTAGCCACACGACGCAGTGCCTTCATATATTCAAAATCCATAACATCCGCTGCGTCAAGTCTGATTCCGTCAATATCGTATTCTTTTACCCAGAAACGAATAACGTCACATATATAATCCCTAACAGCCGGATTATGCTGATTTAATTTTGCCAAAAGGTCATGTCCACCCCAGTTTTCATACGAAAATCCATCATTAAAAGAATTGTTTCCCCAGAAATTCACATTACAGTACCAGTCCTTGTACTGAGAACTCTCTCTGTGCTGTCTGATATCCTTAAACGCAAAAAAATCACGTCCGGTGTGATTAAACACACCATCTAAAATCACACGAACGCCCTGTTTGTGACACTCAGCCACAAAATTAGTTAAATCCTCGTTAGTTCCAAGTCTGCTGTCCAATTTCTTGTAATCAGTTGTCTCATAGCCATGTCCTACAGACTCAAAAAGCGGTCCGATATATATTGCATTGCATCCTATATTCTTAATATGTGAAATCCATGGAATTAATGTATTCAACCTATGCTCCGGTTCTCCATAAGAATTCTGTTTTGGTGCTCCTGTCAGTCCAAGTGGATAAATATGATAAAAGACTGCCTCATCATACCACGCCATATTTTTTCCTCCTAGTTTCAAAAAAATAATAGACACTTGTTGTCTATCTACTTATAATAGAATATATTAATCGGTCAATATTGTCTACCAACAATTCACTACATATGGTGGATAACCAACTTTTTATGCAAATCGTCGTTTTATTGGAGGATTATATGGATAAAAGAATCGAGAAAACTAAACACGCAATTAAGTCAGCATTTATGGAGCTTCGTTCCAGAAAATCTCTTGAAAAAATTACGGTAAAAGAATTATGCGAGCTGGCATACATTAACAAATCTACCTTTTACTCGCATTACACGGATATTCATGCACTCTCAGATGCGCTGGAATATGAAATGGTAGTTGATATTATTTCAAGCATCCCAAAGGATTTGGACTACAATTTTTCCAATCCGGAAATTTTTACCAGAGAGGTTACTCTTGCCTTCATCAGACATATGCCTCAGGTTAAAGTTATGTTTTCCGGTAAAAATCAGACCCACCTTGCCGCACATATTGAAGCAATTGTAAAGAAAACAATCTATACAAAATATCCTGAATATGAAAGCAACATAGAACATAATATTTTACTTTCTTACTGTATCCATGGTGCATACAATGCCAGTCTCAGCAATCCTAATGCGGACCCTGAGACTGTTGTTCGCGTTATAGAAAGTGCTACCCGTCTGTTACAGCCTTTATTCTAAATTGTCTAAAGCCTCAGCACTCCCTCTTTTATCTGCTGCCCTATTACCATAATTTCCCCCAAGTTTATCGAAAACAGCTTCCCACGTTCCAATCTCATACAATTCTTTCATGTGTTCCTTGTTTTCTTTCAACCACTCATTCAACAGCTCCCATGTGCTCTCATCCAGCATAATACTCCAGTTTTTCTCATAATTAAAATTATCATTATAAGATATATTGTCGTACCCTATTTTTACTATACCTGTTGCCGTACGCTCCATCATTCCGCAAATTTCAAAGGTAGCATAAATCCCACCGAATTCTTTACTTGTCACTAAGTTAGGATATCGCTCATAATAATCTTCCGCTAACGCATTGTATTTTGCCACATCTGGCTCATTTTTTAAAAGAACCTTTCCTCCCCTTCCTTCATCTCCCGGTCGCATCACATACTGGATTCCCGTACCTGTATGTGTTCCAATGTAGTAGCCTTCCAATGAAACCTCTTCAATATCATCCACTCCCATAGCTTCCGCTAATCCGTTTTCCAGTTCTGCATCTACAGGAATGGCATCATACCATACACCACCATATCCTCCTATTTCACTAATTAAAACTCTCGTGCCTGTCTGTTCGTCTACCCTGACTTTTAGATTATTAACAGAAAATACCGCTACACTTTGTCCGTTTTTTATGATTCTCATACCACCTTCCCCTATGGTAGGTTCCGGAACAAATTTGTAATTTTTAGTTTCAAATTCTCTAAAGTCAGAAACTTTAACCTCTTTTTCTACTGTTTTGCTCATTTTGGAAATGGTATATGTAGTATATACATCATCCACATACCCTTCCCGGCGTTTCTCCAGTAATCTTTCATAGCGTTTCTTATGCTGTTCCCTCATTATCTCCCGCATCTCCTCGGTAAGCTCATCCACACCTTCAATCAGCTTGTCCCAATCTTCCTCTGTAAATGAACTTCCACCTATCTGATAGCTGGGCTTAGTCTCCCCATTCTTATACTTTTCGTAGAATTCCGCCTTCTCTTCTTCAAATATTTTGCGAAAATCTGTCTTCTGCGGACTACTCTGGATACCATATGTATAATTATAGCTACCCATGCTTCCGCCAACACCTGAAATTGACATATTAGCTCCTTTCTGCAATTCTTCAATTTCAATCCATTGAGAACAGACGCTTTCCGTAGCTTATTGTATATATCGGAAGGTGGGCAACAATACTTAATCTTACATATTCTACTCCACCAAATGGATATTGCACCATCACATACTATTTCAAAGATGGCTTCACCATAGAAGAGTATTGTGTAAATGTCTAACTATCAATATCCTGTCTATTTACAATTTTCAAATAGTTTCTCTTTAAATCATTAACAGATCCAAAAAATTTCTGTTCTGATTTAGAAAAAGTGTGGTTCTTAATTTTTAATTTCAACAATTCAAATGTGCATATCATATCAGCCACTTGAAACAATCTATAATCTGATGGTTTCACTTTTCGAAACTCCACCCTTGGCAGAAATGCATTAAATAAAGTTGATAATATTTTATTCAGTTCCACCTGCCCATTATCATAGTATATTTTAACAAGATCAAACGAGAGCAAAAAATCGTAGTGTTCTCTAATAAAAATTGATATCAGTTTTGACAACTTCCCCGTTGCTTCAACTATATCTTCAATGTGCTTTTTCTCAATATAGAAAGATTTATATTTTACACCACTTTGTCTCATAAATGTAACCATCTTATTAAATATCTTTCTACGTTCCAAATAATCCATTTCAGAGTACTCTTCTTCTTTACGAATAATAGGCCCCGTATGTATGCAGTGATTTTCCAGTCCTATATTTGATAACTCTCTTTCCAAATACTCCATTGGTTCTTGAATAGATACATCCTGCTAGTGAAACACCATTGTGACTATATACCACGGAGAACGATAATCATATTCTCCAAAGTCTCCAGATTCATCTATAAAAATGCTTAACTCTTTCATCAAACGCCTTCTTAATTCTTTATAATATAAAAATGGCGGGTATACACCCGCCATTGTTGGGGAACCTCCCCAACTGCCGATGGACCCGGGTCTTTCGACCAGCCCAAACTGTAACGCATTACAGTTTTATTCTATGTACATAGTATCATATTTATGCATAATTTTCAAGGTCTATCTCAAGCCTTATATTTTTCCTTTTTATTCATTTATATTCGATGTGCCTTCAAATCCATAGCACCAATCTCTTTACTTTCTCAAATTATTCTCTTTGCTGAAAAATGCTTTCTTCAGCATCTCATATTCTGCATCAGAACAGACCTCTTTGCAGTGTTTCTGATATACCTTGGAACGCTCCAACATGTTACTAATCTTTTCGCACGAAAACTCTGCACAGTGATTGCATTTATCTACGCTATGCGCCTTTGTGCATTCTACCAATTGATATGTACAAGTTTTGCCAGAAGAACATCCTTCGCACCTGATTTCATCATTGGATACAATGTGGTCACGCCAACCTACCCTGTACCACAACTCTGCTACCTTCCGGAGTTCTTCTTCGCTATGGGCATTGTATCTGGGACAATCCATACAATTATCTCCGCATAGGGTTATTTTTTCTTGTATATACTCCCTCCCAATCATCTTTATTATCCTCGGTCTGTTATATCGCTGCATCATCACAAACATACTTTCCACTCCTGCGGATAACAGGGAAGTGATTAAAAATACCGGAAAGCTTCCCCATATAAAAGTAGCGAATATGGGAACAAAACACAATACGATTATAACCAAATGCACAACTTCCGCCTGACACATTGCACCGGCAATTTCTTCCCATGTATGCACTTTAGGATTCATCCATTCAGGTGAAAATGTAGGCATTTTCTTTTTCCACTTTTTAACATTCAACACCTGATAAAGACGCTTTTCAAATCTTTTTTCCTGAAACCATTTCCTTCTGTAATCCATCTTGTTATGAAAAATGCCATTTATCAGATAGCCCACCGCAAGACGCATAACAAAATGGTAGCTTATTGTACCAAAAGTTATTGCAAGGCTCAAAATCGCCGGAACCGCTGTGAATTGGTATACCATCGAAAATATAACTGTCACCACTACAACTATCAATGCGAATATCTTAATGTTCTTTGCAAACATACGTAACTCCTCATCATTATTTTTTCTGTCAAATAATTATAAACATAAAAACAGCCCCTGTGCAAGCACATAGGGCTGTATTATATGCATTTATGCTATTGTTCAATCAGCTACCAAAGACTATTCGATAACTGTTGCTACTCTACCAGAACCTACTGTTCTACCACCTTCACGGATAGCGAATGTAAGACCCTGTTCCATAGCGATTGAGTGAATGAGTTCGATTGTCATTTCTACGTTATCGCCAGGCATGCACATTTCTGTACCAGCTGGAAGTTCACATACACCAGTAACGTCTGTTGTTCTGAAGTAGAACTGTGGACGGTAGTTGTTGAAGAATGGAGTATGACGTCCACCTTCTTCTTTTGTTAATACGTAAACCTGAGCTGTAAATTTCTTGTGGCATGTAACTGAACCTGGTTTAGCAAGAACCTGTCCACGAACGATCTGATCACGGTTAACACCACGGAGAAGAGCACCGATGTTATCACCAGCCATAGCTTCATCAAGCTGCTTTCTGAACATTTCGATACCAGTAACAACTGTCTTCTGTGTCTCTTCCTTAACACCAACGATTTCAAGTTCGTCGTTAAGGTGAAGTGTTCCTCTTTCTACTCTACCTGTAGCAACTGTACCACGACCTGTGATTGTGAATACGTCTTCTACTGGCATAAGGAATGGCTTATCTGTTTCTCTTTCTGGATCTGGGATATAGCTATCAACAGTTTCGAAGAGTTCAAGAATCTTGTCACCCCATTCGCTTGATGGATCTTCAAGAGCCTTAAGAGCAGAACCCTTAATGATTGGACAATCTGTGAATCCATACTCTTCAAGCTGTTCTGTAACTTCCATTTCAACGAGTTCGATAAGTTCTTCGTCGTCTACCATATCACACTTGTTAAGGAATACTACGATGTAAGGTACACCTACCTGACGAGCAAGAAGGATGTGTTCCTTAGTCTGTGCCATAACACCATCAGTAGCAGCAACTACGAGGATAGCACCGTCCATCTGAGCAGCACCTGTGATCATGTTCTTTACGTAGTCAGCATGGCCTGGGCAGTCAACGTGAGCGTAATGTCTGTTAACTGATTCGTACTCAACGTGAGAAGTAGAAATTGTGATACCTCTTTCTCTTTCTTCTGGAGCCTTATCGATGTTTTCGAATGCAACAGCCTGACCTGTACCAAGTCTAGCGTTAAGTGTCTTAGTAATAGCAGCTGTTAAAGTTGTCTTACCATGATCTACGTGTCCGATTGTACCAATGTTACAATGTGGTTTTGTTCTTTCAAATTTAGCTTTAGCCATTTTTTAATATCCTCCTTCAATTATCCCACCGCGGGGCATTATGATATCTTTGATAATTATATTTCAATTATGAAATATTTTCAATAATTATTTTGCTTTTGCAGCAATAACTTTCTCCTGAACGTTCTTTGGAACCTGTTCATACTTTTCGAAGAACATTGAGTAGTTACCACGTCCCTGAGTCTTTGAACGTAAGTCTGTTGAATATCCGAACATTTCAGCAAGTGGAACATATGCTCTAACAATCTTTCCACCACCGATGTCGTCCATACCTTCGATACGTCCTCTACGAGAGTTAACATCGCCGATTACATCGCCCATGTACTCTTCAGGCATTGTAATTTCAACCTTCATGATTGGCTCAAGAAGTACTGGCTTACCCTTCTGCATAGCTTCCTTGAATGCAAGAGAACCTGCAATGTGGAATGCCATTTCTGAAGAGTCAACTTCATGGTATGAACCATCATATACGTTAGCGTGTACACCAAGTACTGGGAATCCTGCAAGGATACCTGCCTTAGTAGCTTCTTCAATACCTTCACCAACAGCTGGAATGTATTCCTTAGGAATAGCTCCACCAACAACTGTAGACTCAAACTTGAATATCTCATCACCGTTAGGGTCCATTGGTAAGAAGTGTACCTTACAATGTCCGTACTGTCCACGTCCACCTGACTGCTTAGCATACTTGCTATCAACGTCAACTGGAGCTGTGATTGTCTCTTTGTAAGCAACCTGAGGTGCACCTACGTTAGCTTCTACCTTAAATTCACGAAGAAGTCTGTCTACGATAACTTCAAGGTGGAGCTCACCCATACCTGCAATGATTGTCTGTCCTGTTTCCTGATCTGTATGAGCCTTGAATGTTGGATCCTCTTCAGCAAGCTTTGCTAAAGCTTCACCCATCTTACCCTGAGCATCTTTTGTCTTAGGCTCGATAGCAAGCTCGATAACTGGCTCTGGGAATTCCATTGACTCAAGGATTACAGGATGCTGTTCATCACAGATTGTATCACCTGTACCTGTAAGCTTGAAACCTACAGCTGCTGCGATATCGCCTGAGTATACTTTGTCAATTTCAGTTCTTGAGTTAGCATGCATCTGTACGATACGACCGATACGTTCCTTCTTGTCCTTAGTTGCGTTATATACATAAGATCCTGAGTTACATACACCAGAGTATACTCTGAAGAATGCTAACTTACCTACGAATGGGTCAGTCATGATCTTGAATGCAAGTGCTGAGAAAGGTTCCTCATCTGATGAATGTCTTACAACTTCATTTCCTTCCATATCAACACCCTTAATAGCTGGGATGTCAAGTGGAGAAGGCATGAATTCGATTACAGCATCAAGTAACTTCTGTACACCCTTATTTCTGTATGCTGTACCACAACATACAGGAACTGCTGTACATTCACATGTTCCTTTTCTAAGAACTTTCTTAAGTTCTTCATTTGAAGGTTCTTCACCTTCAAGATACATCATCATTAAATCGTCATCTAATTCGCAGATTTTCTCTACTAATTCTGTACGATATAACTGAGCATCATCTTCCATGTCTGCAGGGATATCTGTGATAGTGATATCATCACCCTTTTCGTCATTGTAGATGTATGCTTTCATTTCAAATAAGTCGATGATTCCCTTGAATTCATCTTCTTTACCGATTGGTAACTGAATGCAGATAGCATTCTTGCCAAGTCTGTTCTTAATCTGATCTACTGCTCCGTAGAAGTTAGCACCTAAAATGTCCATCTTATTGATGAAAGCCATACGAGGTACGTTGTATGTGTCAGCCTGACGCCATACGTTTTCAGACTGTGGTTCTACACCACCCTTAGCACAGAATACACCAACTGCACCATCAAGTACTCTGAGTGAACGTTCTACTTCTACTGTGAAGTCAACGTGACCAGGAGTATCAATGATGTTGATACGGTGCTCTAATGCTCCAGCCTTTGGCTTGCAGTTCTCCTGTAATGTCCAATGACATGTAGTCGCTGCGGAAGTAATTGTGATACCTCTTTCCTGCTCCTGAGCCATCCAGTCCATGGTAGCAGTACCGTCATGAGTATCACCAATCTTATAATTAACACCGGTATAGTATAAGATACGCTCTGTTGTTGTAGTCTTACCTGCATCAATATGAGCCATAATACCGATATTTCTGGTTCTCTCTAATGGATATTGTCTTCCAGCCAAGTCTTTTTCCTCCTATATATATTGGATAAAAAATTTAAAAATAACGATTCCGTTATAATTAGAATCTGTAATGTGCGAAAGCCTTGTTAGCTTCTGCCATCTTGTGCATGTCTTCTTTTCTCTTAACAGATGCACCTGTGTTATTAGCTGCATCCATAATTTCGTTAGCGAGTCTTTCTTCCATAGTCTTCTCGCCTCTAGCACGTGAGAAAGTTGTTAACCAACGAAGTCCGAGAGCCTGTCTTCTATCTGCTCTAACTTCGATAGGTACCTGGTAAGTAGCTCCACCGATACGTCTTGCCTTTACCTCAAGTACTGGCATTACGTTATTCATAGCTTCTTCGAATACTTCGATAGCTGGCTTACCTGCCTTCTCCTCCACTCTGTTGAATGCTCCGTATACAATCTTCTGAGCTGTAGACTTCTTACCATCTAACATAATGTTGTTGATAAGTTTTGTTACAATCTTGCTATTGTACATTGGATCTGCTAATACATCTCTATGCTGAGTATGTCCTTTACGTGGCACGGTTCTTCCCTCCTTAACAGAATTAATTCATAGGTACTCACATGTGTCTATGTGTTCGCGCGCGGTATATTTTATGTCCTGCAACCTACAGGAAAAATATTTATCCGGCACTTAAACCAAATGACAAAAAGTGAATCTTATTTTGCGTCTTTAGGTCTCTTAGCGCCGTATTTTGAACGCGCCTGTCTTCTCTTAGCTACGCCTGCTGTATCGAGTGTACCTCTAACGATATGGTATCTTGTACCTGGTAAGTCTTTTACTCTACCACCTCTTACAAAAAC
>JAZQKW010000030.1:0-5542 GCA_045542375.1 Butyrivibrio sp. | reverse complement strand
TGATTGATGGTTGTCGTTGTTTTTATTTTATGAATGTGATAAAATGTCCTTATATATGACGCAAGTCTTGAAATAATGGATAGGAGACGAATTTATGGAGCAGAGATTATATGATTTAATGGACTGGCCTAATATTGAGGGCATTATTTATTCTGATTTAACTAATCCTAAGAGCCTTCTTGGTTCACATGCGGTTGAGGATGGATTGTTAATTCAGTCTTTTTATCCTAATGCAGTTAAGGCTACGATTAAGGCAGCTAACGGCAAGGAATATCCAATGGAATTAGCGGACGAGGCAGGATATTTTGCTGCTTTGTTACCTGTTAAGAATAAGTTTGAGTATACCGTTGTTTATGAATTTGCAGATGGTAATACATATGAAATGTACAACGCATATGAAGTTCCAAGTATGCTTAAGAAGAAGGATATTAAGGCTTTCAATGAAGGAAATTGTTCTGATGCATATAATTTTATGGGAGCTCATATTGGAGAATACAAGGGAAGAAAGGGTGTTAATTTTGCAGTATGGTCACCTTTTGCTTTGAGAGTAAGTGTAGTTGGTACATTTAATAACTGGGACGGAAGAGTTCATCAGATGGAGAGAATTGATGATTCCGGTATTTTTGAACTTTTTGTTCCGGATGCCAAGCCGGGAGATATGTATAAGTTCGAGATTAGATTTAAGGGCGGTGAGCTTCATTCTAAGTCTGACCCATATGGTTTCGCAGCAGAGCTTCGTCCGGGTACAGCCTCAATTATTTATGATGATAAGGCGTATGTATGGAAGGATTCAGCTTGGATTGAAGGAAGAGATAAGGCCCAGTACAAGAATTCTCCGTTTGCAGTATATGAAGTTCATTTGGGCTCATTTATGAAGCCGGATGACGGAAGAACTTTCCTTAACTATAGAGAACTTGCACCACTTATTATTAAGCATGTTAAAGAACAGAAGTTTACACATGTAGAGCTTATGCCTGTTATGGAGCATCCTCTTGATGAATCATGGGGATATCAGGTTACAGGTTACTATGCACCTACTTCAAGATACGGAACTCCTGATGATTTCAAGTATATGATGGATGAATTCCATAAGGCAGGAATTGGCGTTATTCTTGATTGGGTACCTGCTCATTTCCCTAAGGATGATAGTGGACTTGCAAGATTTGACGGCACATGCCTTTATGAGCATGCAGACCCAAGAAAGGGTGAGCATCCTGACTGGGGTACACTTTGCTACAACTATGGTAGAAGAGAGGTTGCTAATTTCCTTCTTTCTAATGCTATTTTCTGGGCTAAGGAATATCATGCAGATGGAATTAGAATGGATGCGGTAGCGTCAATGCTTTATCTTGATTATGGACGTAAGGATGGTCAGTGGGAAGCTAATATGTATGGTGGTAAGGAGAATCTTGAGGCTGTTGATTTCCTTAAGAACCTTACGCGTACTTTTGATAAATTATGCAAGGGTGTTATGCTTATTGCAGAGGAATCTACAGCATGGCCTAAAGTAACAGGAGCCGCAAATGATGACAGTTCATTAGGATTCTCATACAAGTGGAATATGGGCTGGATGAATGATTTCCTTTACTTTATGGAATGTGACCCTCTTTTCAGAAAAGGAAGATATAATTCGCTTACATTTAGTATGATATATGCATACACAGAAGATTTCATACTTTCACTTTCTCATGATGAGGTTGTGCATGGTAAGAAGTCTATGATTAACAAGATGCCTGGTGCAACTCTTGCAGATAAGATGAGCAATTTAAGGGCTGCGTATGCATTCATGTATACACATGTTGGTAAGAAGCTTCTCTTCATGGGACAGGATATTGGTGTTGAGAATGAATGGTGGGAAGCAGAGAGCATTAACTGGGCAATTACAGAGAGACCTGAGAATGCAGCACTTAAGAAATTTGTAGCCGATCTTAATACTATGTATCGTAAGGAACCTGCATTGTATGAGCTTGATTTTACACCGGATGGGTTTGAATGGATTAACTGTATTTCAGCAGATGAGAACATTGTCGTATATGTGAGAAAGGCGACTAACGGAGACAAGCTTCTTGTTGTGGCTAATTTTGCCCCTGTTACAAGAGAGAAATACAAGATTGGTGTACCTGCAATGGGTAAATACAAAGAAATCTTCAACAGTGATGCGGAAGTTTATGGCGGTTCAGGAATCGGCAATAAGCGTGTTATCCCTTCTAAGAAGGAAGAGTGCGATGGAAGAGAGAATTCAATCACTCTTACAGTACCACCAATGAGCGTTATTGTATTAAGATATACAGAAGCTGATACCGCTGAGAAACCGGTTGCTAAGAAACCGGCAGCCAAGAAGGAAACTGTGAAGAAAGAAACAGTGAAGAAGGCACCTGTTAAGAAGGAAGAACCGGCTAAGAAAGAAACTGTGAAGAAAGAAACAGTGAAGAAGGCACCAGCCAAGAAGGCGCCTGCTAAGAAAGGAACTGCTAAATAATGAATGTTTTAGTGAATATACTCGCTAATAAGTTTTTTTCTAAGGAATATTGGGGTGAACTGCTTGACGTTATCGTCAAGTGGTTCCTTTCATTTGGTAAGAATATACTTATTGCATTAATCGTACTCTTTATCGGAAGAAAACTTGTAAAGTGGGTTACAAGATTTATCAGCAAATCCCTTGAAAAGACTCATGTAGAGTCGACCGTAGCGAAATTTGCACAGTCTATAGTTAAATTTGCATTACATATTATACTTGTGATTGTTATTATAGGGATTCTTGGAATTCCGGCAACTTCATTTATTGCAGTGTTAAGTACGGCAGGGTTAACATTAGGTCTTGCACTTCAGGGAAGTCTTTCTAATTTTGCCGGTGGAGTATTGATTTTACTGTTTAAACCATTCAAAATAGGGGATTATGTTAAAGAAGATTCACATGGCAATGAAGGTACGGTTATAGGCATTGATTTGTTCTATACCAAGCTTTTAACAATTGACAACAGAACAGTTATTGTTCCTAATGGTATGCTTGCTAATTCAAGTATGACTAACAATACCGCCCAGAAGAAGAGAAGACTTGTTATTAATGTTGGAATAAGCTATAGCGACGATATTAAGCTTGCAAAGGAAACATTAGAAGAGATTATTATGGCAGAAGAGAATGTCCTTAAGGATGAGGATATCAATGTTTATGTTGATTGTCTGGATGCAAGTCAGGTTACTATTGGTACAAGAATGTGGGTTCCGACAGCGGAATACGCTAATACTAAATGGAGTCTTACAGAGAAGTTTAAATATGCTCTTGATGAGAAGGGAATTGAGATTCCGTTTAATCAGCTTACAGTGAATATTAACAAATAGATGAGGATTAAAGATTGAGTAAGAAGAAGTCCAAAGTAAATATACCGGGTATTATTTTGATTATCAGTGCATTGTTTTTAGGAGTTCTGATAGTTATACTTGTTGCCGGTAGTAAGAAAAAGATAACAATCGGAAATATTGACGGTGACAGAGAAATACAGGGTGCATATCCTATGCCGGCGGAGCTAAAGGAATCTGACAAGGAAAAATACTTTTCCTATATGGAAATACCGGATATGATATTTAATAAGATTTCAGGCGTTTCATTTACGGAGGATTGCCCTGTTACCAGAGAAGACCTGCGTTATATGCAGGTGCTTTATTGGGGCAAAGATGGTAAACCTCATACAGGTGAACTTATTGTTAATAAGCTGATTGCAGCTGATGTTCAGGAACTGTTTTACAGATTATATGCATCAGCATATTCTATTGAGAGAGTTGAACTTGTAGATACTTATGGTGGTAATGACGAGGTATCAATGGCTAAGAATAATACCTCTTGCTTTAATGCAAGAAAAGTAAAGGGAACTGATGAATGGTCCATGCATGCCTATGGTCTTGCAATAGATATTAACCCTTTATATAATCCTTATGTAGCTGCTGATGGAACTGTTTTACCAATAAGTGGAGAAAAATACGCAGATAGAACATTGGATTTTGATATGAAGATTGATGAAAGCAATCTTGCCTATAAGATATTTAAGGAGCTTGGATTTGAGTGGGGTGGAAGCTGGAGTACGGTTAAGGATTACCAGCATTTTGAAAAGAAAGCAGAATAAGAAAATGGTGAAGAATTAAATTCAAATTCTTCACCATTCTTTTTTTTATTCTTCTGTAAGATATGTTTCGCAGATTTTAATTACTTCAAGCATTGCTGCTTTACCGGGAGCACCTTTGGTAAGTCGCTTTTCTACGCAGGTCTTAAGACTGATTGCTTCGTAAATATCTTCTTCAAATACATCACATATTGCTTTGTATTCGCTAAGAGGAAGCTCATCAAGGGATATGTCCTTCTCAATACATGTTAATACTAACTGTCCGATGATTCCATGAGCGTCTCTGAAAGGAACACCATGGTTAACAAGATAGTCAGCAGCATCAGTTGCGTTGGTAAAGCCGGATTTGGCACTTTCAGCCATTATTTCCTTATTGAAGGTCATTGTATCAATCATACCGGTAAAAAGCGCTATACAGCCCTTTGTAGTGTCTATAGCATCAAAAGTTAATTCCTTATCCTCCTGCATGTCTTTGTTGTATGCAAGTGGCAGTCCTTTCATTGTAGTAAGGATGGACATTAATGCGCCATATACACGTCCTGTTTTGCCACGGACAAGTTCTGCAATGTCCGGGTTCTTCTTCTGTGGCATAATTGAACTTCCGGTGCTGTATGCATCATCAAGCTCAATAAAACGGTACTCATTAGAATTCCAGATAATGATTTCTTCTGAGAAACGGCTTAAATGCATCATTATTGTTGAAAGAGCACTTAAGTATTCAATAATATAATCTCTATCCGATACAGAATCCATACTGTTAAGGGTAGGACCTGTAAAACCAAGGAGATTAGCGGTAAAATCTCTGTCGAGAGGATAGGTTGTTCCTGCAAGAGCTCCTGCACCGAGAGGGCAGTAGTTCATTCTTTTGTATATGTCTGAAAGTCTGCTGCGGTCACGCTTAAACATCTCAAAATATGCTCCAAAATGATGAGCAACTGTTACCGGCTGAGCCTTCTGTAAGTGGGTAAACCCCGGCATATAAGTGTCAACATTTTCAGTAAGAATTTGTCTTGTCGCAGTATCAAAATAAGTTTTAATACCGGCATTAATTTCATCTCGAAGTTGTCTTTCATATGTATTGATTGCCGACTTTACACTCTCGGATACTGATGATTTGATAACATCTGATTTGAATTTATCTTTAAGCTCTTCTTCGATAACTTCACTCAAATATTCCGTTCTTGTGAGTTTTCTTTCAGGCTCTCTCCAACCGCCACCAATTGTTATTTCTTTGCTCATAAAATTTGTAATCTCATCGTTCACAATTGCTTTGACTTGTTGTTTTGTTTCGCCAATAATATGTTCTTTTAATTCGTCTGTAATAATCTCTTTGATTTTATTTGTGGCAACTAAATGACATTCTCCGTCAATACTGTTCTTTAATGTGTGAAAAATATATTCGCTCATAAATCCAGTATCAATTTTTA
>JAZQKW010000029.1:0-37174 GCA_045542375.1 Butyrivibrio sp. | reverse complement strand
TGGATATTCATGATTATTTTTTAGAAGATTTTATAAAGAATGGAACGGATAATTCGGAAGGAATGTTATTTTACAGGTGTTGTGATGAATATGAATGTAAAGAACTGTTAGAGAAAAAATATGAAAAGGCGGTTGCTTTAGAGGAAAAAATGATTCTTTCTACAGAAAACGAATTGGTTAGAGCCGAAAGAATGGAATCTATAGAGCGTCTCAAGAAAGCACGTGAAAGGAAGATGTCTATTATAGAACGAACCTATAATGACAAAGAAAAAATGGAATATATACAGAGCGTATTAGAAGAACGTAGACAGAGAAATACAGAAGAATTAAGGAGATATAAGTTATTATGATTAATTTAAAAAGTTGTTTTAGCAAATTTATTTGGAGAAGGAATAAATCAGAACTCCATTGAACTGGAGCGAAAAGGGAATAATCTCGAAATCAGATATGGCGAGAATGATGTAGTTACGGTAGAGAGTATGTATAATAGCGTTTATTATAGGGTGGAATATATTGAATTTGCGGATATACCCCCTCTGGGAAAACATTGCTTTTTAATAAGTGAATGTTCAGCCAGGGGGGTTCTTAATTGAGACAAATTTTATTTTGGTGTATTGTGTAATTAAATTTCATTGATATTGCTTATATCCGGAGATATGTTCATGGAATAATTGGTGTGATAGATTACAAAGCCTGGAGCACCGCCATTAACCTTCTTAAGGTGTTTTCTCATGATGTAATCCACTTCAACCTTCTCATATTCCCGACCTTTTGAATAATATGCAGCAAGAGCGGCAGCTTCTTCAAATGTACGGTCAGGAAGCTCGTTATTGCCGGATTTGACGATGACATGTGAGCCGGGCATATCTTTGGCATGGAACCACCAGTCATTACCGGAAGCGATTTTGAAGGTTAGTTCTTCGTTCTGAAGATTGTTCTTTCCAACATAAATATCATATCCATCAGAGGATACATAATGGAATGGTTTGCTCTTGATTTTTGCACGATTGCCTTTTGGGGAAGTGTTCTTTTTGATGAATCCGTATTCTGAAAGTTCCTCCTTAATCTGGGTAAGGTCTTCGTAATCCCTTGCAATATCAAGTGCTGTACTTATTGATTCGAGATGGTCTATTTCTGCTTTAGTAAATACAATCTGTTCATTAAGTGCTTCATATGTGCGTTTAAGTTTGTTATATTTGGCAAAGTATCGCTTGCTGTTATCAATAGCTGATAAATCAGGGTCAAGGGGTATGATAACAGGTTCGTTGGTATAATAATTAATTACTTCATATTCTGATACCCCTTCAGGAATTGAATAGGCATATGCACTTAGAAGTTCACCATATATTTTAAAAGTATCCCTTTTCTCTGTGTCCTTTAACTGTCTGTCCTGAAGGTCATATTTCTTATAATTACGTTCAAGTGCTGTGTTGACAATCTGGCGAAGGTCAGCAGAACGCTGTCTTATTCTGTCAGTAATATTTTTCTCTGAATAATATTTTTCCAACATAGAACTTATACTGTCTTCAGAAGTAATTGTAAGGCTATTATACATAGTCCCGCCACACACGGTAAAATCACGAAGTCTGCCATTATCTGTTATTATTGACGGCGAATAATTATTATTGATTACGTCTTCAATATAGTTGACAAAAATTCCTGATAAATGTGTACGTGCATCATCGCTAAGACTTGAGATTGGCATTGAAGAATCAATTCCTGCCTGATAGCATATTTCTTCAGCAACCTGAGGGCTTATTCCCGTAAAAGAAGTGTAAATAGCCTTGGCACATGGGATGTTAAGTGGTGCAAGTACAGATGCAACGGTTTCTCTTGATGATGTTAACGCGTCCTGTTTCTGGACAGTAACAGGGATGAAATAATCATATCCCGGAAGTACCTCTCTGACAGAACTGATTCCTGCATTGATTCTTTTAATGCTGTCTATGATGCGACTGTTACTGTCTGTGAAGATTATGTTGCTGTGTTTTCCCATAAGCTCTATGATAAGATGCTTGGTGCAGTAATCACCCATTTCATCAAGATGTTCAACTGTAATATCGATTATTCTTTCTAATCCAGGCTGGGAAATTTCTATTATTCGTCCATTGTTAATATGTTTTCTTAAAAGCATACAAAAGCCGGGTGCTGTAAGAGGAGATGGTTTATTTCTGCCTGTAAGATATGCAAGAGGAAGACTTGCATTAACAGAAAGCAGAAGACGATATTGTCCCTTAGGAGACTTAACTGTTATTATAAGTTCATCCTTCTCAGGCTGGGCAATTTTGTCAATTCTGCCGTTAAGTATTGTGTTGTTCAATTCATATGTCAACGCATGTATTGTAATTCCGTCAAAAGCCATTGTTTTCACCTCGTACCATAATGTGATAAGTATAACATTTTACCTTGAATTATACTATATTTTTTGGTAAAATTAGATGACATATTTTTGATACGGAGGGTTATATATGATAAAGAGTATGACTGGCTTTGGTCGTAGTGAAGTGACTGATGGTGACAGAAAAATAACAGTAGAGATGAAATCAGTGAACCACAGATATTTTGAGCCATCGGTTAAGATGCCGAAGAAGCTTAATTTTTATGAGGCGGGTATTCGTGCGGAGCTTAAGAAGTACATAAGCAGAGGTAAGGTTGATGTATTTATAAGTTATGAGGATTATACAGAGAATAAGTATTGTCTTAAATATAATGAGGAGCTTGCAGAAGAATATATGGGTATCCTTACAAGAATGTCTGAACAGTTCGGACTTGATAATGATATCAGAGTATCCAATCTGTCAAGATATCCGGAAGTCATTACAATGGAAGAACAGAATGATGATGAAGAAGAGGTATGGAATCTTCTTAAACAGGCTGTTAACGAAGCCTGCGAGCAGTTTGTTGAGACCAGAGTTAATGAGGGCGAGAAGCTTAAGGATGACTTAATAGGCAAGCTTGATTATATGACTGAACTTGTGGGATATATTGAAGATAGAAGTCCTTCTATAATTCAGGAATACAGAGAAAAATTACTTGCTAAGATATATGAGGTATTAGAAGACTCTAATATAGATGAGAACAGAATTGCTACAGAAGTAACAATTTTTGCAGACAAGGTATGCGTTGATGAGGAGACAGTAAGACTTAGAAGTCACATTGACAGTACAAGAGCAGAGCTTATTAATGGCGGAAGCGTTGGACGTAAGCTTGATTTCATAGCACAGGAGATGAACAGGGAAGCTAATACAATCCTTTCTAAAGCGAATAACCTTGATGTTTCTAACTGGGCAATCAGTCTGAAGACGGAAATAGAGAAAGTAAGAGAGCAGATTCAGAATATTGAATAGGAGAGTTTGGAATGGCTTTTGTAAACATAGGATATGGTAATATAATCAATTCCGACAAGATTGTTGCAATGGTATCTCCTGACTCAGCACCTTCGAAGAGAATGTTACAGAAATCAAGGGAACAAGGGAAGGTTGTTGATGCAAGTCAGGGTCGTAAGACAAGAACATTTATTGTTACAGATACGGGATATCTTGTTCTTTCGGCTTTACAGCCTGATACAATTGCCGGAAGAATTAAGAATCCTGGTGAATCATTATACAGAGGTGAAGAAGATGAGTAGAGGAAAACTTATTGTTGTTTCAGGTTTTTCGGGTGCCGGTAAAGGAACAGTTATGAAAGAACTTGTAAAATCAGATAATTATGCACTTTCAGTTTCAGCAACTACCAGAGCACCAAGACAGGGAGAGATTGAAGGTGAGTCATATTTTTTCAAGACCAAGGAAGAATTTGAGAATATGATTCAGGCTGATGAACTGGTGGAATATGCATGCTATGTAGGTAATTACTATGGCACACCTAAAGCATTTGTTGAACAGAAAATGGCAGAGGGAAAAGATGTTCTTCTTGAAATTGAAATTCAAGGGGCGCTTAAGATTAAAGCTAAGTATCCGGATGCAGTCCTTATTTTTATAACAACCAAAGACGCTAAGACTCTTAAGGAGAGACTTACAGGAAGAGGTACAGAAACAGAGGAAGTAATTAATCAGAGACTTGCAAGAGCTGCTGAAGAAGCAGAGGGTATAGAGTCTTATGACTATATAGTTATTAACGATATTTTAGAAGATTGTGTTAAAACAGTTGACAGAATTATCAAAAGTGAGCATAATAGAACAAGTGAAAAATTATCTACAATTCAGGATATAAGAATGAATTTGGTAAGTAAAGGAGAAATAGAATGATACATCCATCTTACACAGAATTAATGAATGTAATTAACAAAGACGTTGAACCGGGAGAGCAGCCTGCAATTCAGAGCCGTTATTCTCTCGTAATTGCAACATCAAAGAGAGCTCGTCAGATAATTGATGGTGCTCAGCCTTATGTAAATGGCAAGGGCAAGAAGCCATTATCTGTTGCAATTGAAGAATTATACAAGGGTAAAGTTAAGATTGTCGGCGATGTGGCTGATAATGAAGTTACCAGATAATGGATTTATTTGAGTTATTAAAAATAGTTGTCCTGGGCATTGTTGAGGGAATTACCGAATGGCTTCCAATCAGCAGCACAGGACATCTTATTCTATTTGGACAGTTTCTTGATTTGAAATCAAGCACTGAATTCATTAACATGTTTAATGTTGTAATTCAGCTTGGTGCAATTCTTGCCGTTGTTGTTATTTATTTTAAGAAACTGTGGCCGGTTAACAGAGAAGATTCTGCACTGCACTGGGATAAGGATAAATTAAAATTATGGCTTAAGATAATTATTGCATGTATCCCATCAGCAATAATCGGACTTCTTTTTGAAGAGAAACTGGAAATGCTTATGTCAAGTCCGTATATTGTAGCGGCAACGCTTATAATATATGGTGTTATTTTTATTGTGGTTGAGAGCCTTAATAAGAATAAAGAATTCAAGATTAATGATTTAAAGGATCTTACTATAAGAACCGCTTTGATTATTGGTGCCTTCCAGGTACTGTCAATGATTCCGGGAACATCAAGATCAGGTATTACTATTATTGGTGCCATGTTAATTGGTACAGCAAGAACTGAAGCAGCGGAATTTACATTTTTCCTTGGAATTCCAACAATGATTGGAGCAAGCCTTCTTAAGATACTCGGATTTATTAAGGATGGTGGCGGATTTACAGGCGCTGAGATGGGATATCTGCTTATAGGTATGGCAGTATCGTTTGTTGTATCTGTTATTGTAATCAAATTTCTTATGTCATTTATTAAGAAGCATGATTTCAAGGCATTTGGTATATACAGAATCATCTTGGGAATTGCTGTAATTGCTTATTTAATATTTGCATAAATTTTTTTAAAATGATATATTATTCAAAATGCAACAGGATAAACGGAGGTAGAATTACATGAAATATATTGATATGTCAACGGATGAACTCAAAGAGGTACATGCGGGACTTTTGAAAGAATATGAGGACTACAAGGCACTTGGACTTAAACTTGATATGTCAAGAGGTAAGCCATCACCGGCACAGCTTGATATCTCTAATGATATGTTTGATGTGTTTGATTCTAACAGCGATACTGTATCAGAGTCAGGAATAGATTGCAGAAACTATGGTAATCTTGAAGGAATACCTGAAGCACGTAAGCTTATGGGTGATTTTATGGGTGTTCCTGCTGATAATGTATATGTGTGTGGAAATGCCAGTCTTAATATCATGTATGACTGCGTTGCTAATTCTATGCTTTTTGGCGTAATGGGTACAACTCCATGGTGCAAGCTTAACACACCTGTAAAGTTCCTTTGTCCGGTACCGGGATATGACAGACATTTTAAAATTACTGAGCTTCTTGGAATAGAGATGATTAATATCCCAATGACAGAATATGGCCCTGATATGGACATGGTAGAGAAGCTTGTTGCATCTGACTCAAGCATTAAAGGTATGTGGTGTGTACCTAAATATTCTAATCCACAGGGTGTAGTGTATTCTGATGAGACAGTTAAGAGAATTGCGGCACTTAAGCCTGCTGCCAAGGATTTCAGAATATACTGGGATAACGCATATGCACTTCATTATATATATGATGAAAATATTGAAATACCTGAGATTCTCTCTGAATGTGAGAAAGCTGGTAATCCGGATATGGTATATGAATTCTGCTCTACATCTAAGATAAGCTTTGCGGGAGGCGGAATTTCAGCAATTGCAACTTCTAAGGCTAATCTTCAGTGGATACAGAAGAGACTTACAATACAGACAATCAGTTATGATAAGATTAATCAGTTAAGACATGTAAGATATTTTAAGAATCTTGATGGCCTTAAAGCGCATATGAGAAAGCATGCTGAATTATTAAGACCTAAATTTGATGCAGTTCTTGATATTTTTAATATTGAGCTTTCAGAAACAGGAGCAGGTACATGGACTAAGCCTATGGGAGGTTATTTTATCTCATTTGAGACTGTTCCGGGATGTGCCAAGGCTGTTGTTGCGAAATGTAAAGAAGCCGGAGTTGTATTAACAGGTGCCGGAGCACCATTCCCATACGGAGTTGACCCTGCAGATTCTAATATCAGAATTGCACCATCATATCCAACACCGGAAGAACTTACTACAGCTGCAAAATTATTTGCATTATGTGTGAAACTTGTTACTGTTGAAAAGATTATTTCAGAAAGGTAATAACAGGTGATTATATGAATACTTTTGGATTTATCGGAACCGGCAATATGGGTAAGGCAATGCTTAAGGGCATACTTAATGTTTTTGATACTAATCAGATTATGATTACTGATGCGTCTGAGGCATTAAGAAATGCAGTTGCTGAGGAAACAGGAGTGGCAATTGCGCCAACTAACATTGAACTTGCCAATAGTGTTAAATATATTATTATGGCTGTTAAGCCACAGTGTTATGAAGAAGTTATCAGAAATATTCGTAATGTGGTAACAAGGGATAAGATTGTGATTTCCCTTGCACCGGGGATTACGGTTTCAGACATTAGAGATATGTTTGGTTCAGATGTAAGAGTCGTAAGATGTATGCCTAATACTCCGGCACTTATCGGTGAGGGTATGACAGGAGTATCATATAATACTAAAGAATATGACCTTGAGGAAAAGGATGTAATTTCTAAATTCTTTTCATCTTTCGGCAAATTCAGAATTGTAGAAGAGAAGCTTCTTAATACTGTTACCTGTGTTAGCGGAAGCTCTCCGGCTTATGTATATATGTTTATTGAAGCATTGGCTGACAGTGCTGTTAAATATGGTATGACAAGAGCAGATGCTATTGAATTTGCTGCAATGACTGTTAAAGGTGCGGCGGATATGGTATTAACAACCGGCGAACATCCTGCGATACTGAAGGACAGAGTATGTTCTCCTGGAGGAACTACAATTGCCGGAGTATCGGCACTTGAAGCTAATGGATTTAGAAATGCAATTATCTCAGCAACAGACAAATGCTATGAGAAATGCACCGGAATTAAATAATATGGGTTCATTAACAAGAATTAACAGAGAATTGAAATATAAGGCAGCTATCCTTGATGTGTACACCGATACCATTGAATTTGAAAATGGTAACAGGGAAGAATGGGATTATGTAGCTCACAGAAAGGGTGCTGCAGCAATACTTCCTGTATTACCTGATGGAAGAATAGTTCTTGTTCGTCAGTATAGAAATTCTATCGAAAGAGAGACTATAGAAATTCCGGCAGGAGCCAAGGATTATATTGGAGAACCTTCTGTTGAGTGTGCGTTAAGAGAGCTTGAAGAGGAGACGGGATATCGTTCGGAGAATGTGGAATATCTCTACACCATTGCAACAACAGTTGCATTCTGTAATGAGGTTGTTGAAATCTTTCTGGCAAGAGATTTGATTCCGTCTGTACAGAAGCTTGATGAGAATGAGTTTATTAATGTTGAAGTGTACGAACTTGATGAGCTTGTAACCATGATCCTTAACGGTGTAATTCAGGATGGGAAGACAGTAGGAGCAATTCTTGCCTATAAGGCCAAATATATTAAATCATAATAATAAGTTCTTTTTCATATTATATTGTATGGAAAAGAACTTTTTTGTTAAATACAGGAATATAATTATTGGTTTTATAGTAGCGGAAATAATTGGAATAGTAATCTGTAATATAATTGGCGTTGCAGGACTTAAAAAATTAAACTTTACAGCTGCTTTAGATGAAAAAAGAGAATATGCGGATGTGTTTTTTAAGGTATTACTTAGTAAAACAAAAGTATTTTTTGTACTGGTAATAATTGGAGCATCTGTGTTTTATAAGTATCTTCCGGTTGTTATATCAGTTGTTTTCGGATTTTCATATGGTGTAATCGCATGTATTTTATCCATGTTTCAGGGAATTTGGTATTTTGCGGTTATTTTTTTTGCGGTTATAGGGCATATGGTAATATATGCATATTCAGTTTATATATTGAATGACAGAAAGAAGAATGAATTCAGATATATTGTAGCCTACATGATTATGGTTGCTGGTGTTGCACTTGAAAGTGTTAATTATTCGGTAATTTTATATGAAATTTTAGGTAAGTGAGATATTCTTCTTGATTTTAATCAAATGACATTATAAAATGTTTTGTGTAATTTACTAAGGAGAATGGAAATGGCGTTAAAGGATATGGTACAATACGCTGACAATTTTATAGAGTATCTGACTAATGTGAAGAGAACATCTCCTAATACTGTAGCGGCTTATAAGCGGGATATTGGGAAGCTTGTACGTTATCTTGAGGAATATGGAGTTTCTAATCTTGATTATGTCAGCTTTACAATTCTTAATTCCTATGTTATGGGGCTTGAACGAATGGGTAATGCTACAGCATCAATTTCGAGAAATGTTTCGGCCATGAAGTCATTTTTTTCATATTTGTATTATGAGAAGGTAATTAGCAATAATCCGGCACTTAATATTAAGCCGCCGAAGATTGTGCGTAAGCAGCCGGAGATAATTACGATAGAAGAGATGGAAAGACTTCTTGAATGCCCGGACATATCTAGCGAAAAGGGTATGAGAGATAAGGCAATGCTGGAATTATTGTATGCAACGGGTATTAAGGTTTCGGAAATAATTAACATGACCATAAAGGATGTTAATCTTACAATGAAATTCATTACCTGTTCAGATGATGAACGAGGAAGAATTATTCCTTTTGGGAATATGGCCGGAATTGCTTTGAAGAAATATATGGAAGAGGTAAGACCATCTTTTGAACCTGAAGATGACATTCTGTTTCCTAATTGTGATGGAAAGAAGATGACAAGGCAGGGATTTTGGAAGATTATTAAGAGTTACGGAAGAAAGTGCGGTCTGGAGGACAGGCTGACACCTCATATATTTAGGAATTCTTTTGCCGCACATATGATAGAAGGTGGGGCGGATTTGAAGTCAATACAGGAAATGCTTGGACATGCTGATATATCCACTACACAGAATTATGCCATGGCAACTCATGTGGGAATCAGTTCGGTGTATGCCAATGCACATCCAAGAAAGTAAAACGGAGGAATTAATATGGCAAATAATTTAAAAAGAAAGAAGAAAAATAACACATCTACAGGACTCATTTTAATTGTGTTAATACTTATTGTGATTGTTTTGGGGGTAATTCTCATAATAATCAATAAATTTTCTCAGAAACAGAATGAGGAAAATGAAAAGAAGAACCATGTTGAGCTTAAGGTTAATTCAGTTACCTACGAGGCGAGTAAAGCAGGTGTTAATATTATACCAACAGATGTTTTAACAGGCTCGGCAGAGAAGATTTCAACTGCCATAATCGACACTTCAGCGGTAGTATCAGATAAAGTTGGTACATATGAGGTTAAGATTACCTGCGAGGATAAGAGCTTTACTCTTCCTTTAAGAATTAATGATACCAAGGCACCGGCAATCAGCCTTGTAGAAGATGTATACAAAACTGTATCTAATCGTAACATTACAATAGAGAATCTTGTTCATCAGGTAGATGATGTAACTACGGTTAAGACAGGTATTGTTCTTCCTAATGAGCTTAATGATATTAACAAATACCTTAAGGATAGCGTTTCTTTCTATGAGCCGGGTTCTTATACCGTATATGTTGTAGCTATTGACGAAGGTGATAATATTACAACATCACCAGTAATGATAGAAATAGAAGAAATTGTAAAAGTTGATTACATGAATTCTGGTGCAGACCTTGTAATTAATTCCAAGACTGACTTAACAACTTTTCCAACTGATGATATCCCTTTTGGATTTGGTAGTGAGGTTGATAAGAATAACAGACCAGGTGGATGTACATGGTATGATAATAAGTGGGGTAAGTATGCAGTAGACTTTATTCATCCTATGAGTAACAATGTATTCCTTACCTTTGACGAGGGATATGAGTACGGATTTACACCTAAGATTCTTGATACATTGAAGGAAAAGAATGTAAAAGCTGTATTTTTTGTTACAATGCCATTTGTTAAAGAGAATCCTGACCTTGTAAGAAGAATGATTGATGAAGGTCATGTTGTAGGAAATCACTCAGTTAATCATCCGGCAAAGGGTGTTGGCTCACTTCCTATTGAAGGACAGATTGCAGAAGTAAAAGAACTTCATGATTATGTATTAGAGAATTTTGATTATGAAATGTACCTTTTCAGATTCCCTGAGGGAAAATTCACTGAACAGGCACTTGCCGTTGTACAGAGTCTTGGATATCGTTCGGTATTCTGGAGCTTTGCACACAGAGACTGGTATACCAATGACCAGCCACCGGTAGCAGACTCTCTTAAGAACGCCCTTGATAAGCTACATGGCGGAGAAATATTCCTTTTACATGCAGTGTCAAGCACTAATACAGAAATGCTTGGTGACCTTATTGACGGAGTAAGGGAAAAAGGTTTTGAATTCAGCTATTATTACAAAGTTGACTAAATAACTTTACATTAGATAAATATGTGATATAATGGTTAGGATTTTAACATGAAATGATTGGAGCAGATAAAATGTACAATGTTTTAGAGTATCTCGAACAATCAGCAGAGAGATTTCCTGATAAAATATCAGTTAAAGATAATGCATCAGAATGTACTTATTCTGAACTTGTTACTGAAGCTAAGAAAATAGGTACAGAGCTTGCAGGTATTATTAACAGAAGAGAGCCTGTTGTTGTATATGCAACTAAGAGTGTAAGAGTTCTTATGAACTTCTTCGGTGTTGCATATGCAGGTGGATTTTATGTACTTGTGGACCCTACCTTTCCTAAGCAGAGAGTACAGCAGATTTTTGGCGTTTTGAATCCTAAGGTAGTAATTACTCTTGATGCATATAAGGACAGCCTTGCAGAGGTTGGATATGATGGAATTATACTTGATGTAGACAGCACAGGTAAGGATATTGATGATGAACTTCTTAATAATATAAGAAGGAATTCAATCGATACTGACCCATTATATGGAATATTTACTTCGGGCTCAACAGGTAATCCGAAGGGCGTTGTGGTATGCCACCGTTCAGTAATAGATTTTATTGATGTATTTACAGACGTGTTTAATATTACGGATGCAGATGTAATCGGAAATCAGGCACCGTTTGATTTTGACGTATCAGTAAAAGATATATATTCAGCAATTAAGACAGGTGCAACACTTGTAATTATTCCTAAGGAATATTTTATGTTCCCTAATAATGTAGTGGATATGCTTGATGATAATAATGTAACAACTCTTATATGGGCAGTATCAGCATTATGTCTTTTAAACAGACTGCATGGACTTAAATATAAGGTTCCTCATGCAATTAATAAAATAATGTTTAGCGGAGAAATGATGCCGGTTAAGCAACTTAATCAATGGAGAGCACATTATCCGGAGGCAATGTTTGTTAATCTGTACGGACCAACAGAAATTACATGTAACTGTACATATCACATACTTGACAGAGAGTATGCAGATGATGAAAAGCTTCCAATGGGTAAAGCCTTCCCTAATGAAAGAGTATTTCTTCTTGATGATGAAGATAAGGAAGTTACAGAACCTAATGTAAGCGGTGAGATATGTGTTGCCGGTACGGCACTTGCCCTTGGTTATTATAATAATCCGGAGCAGACGGGAAGAGCATTTGTTAACAATCCGCTTAATCCGTACTTCCCTGAGTTAATATATAGAACAGGTGACCTTGCATACTATGATGAAAACGGTCTTTTTGTATTTGCAGGAAGAAAGGATTTCCAGATTAAGCATATGGGACACAGAATTGAGCTTGAGGAAATAGATATTGCCCTTGGTTCAGTATGCGGTATTGAGAGAACATGTACATTCTTTGATGAAGTTAAGAATAAAATTGTTGCCTTTTATGTAGGCGATATTGACAGACCGGAAATAATACAGGGTATGAAAGCGAAAGTACCTGATTTTATGATACCTAATGTATTTATGAAGGTTGATGAAATGCCGATTACCAAGAATGGCAAAATAGACCGTAACGCTCTTAAGGAAATATACAGAGGAGGTAAATAATATGGAAATTGATGTAATTAAGAAAGCAATTGCCGAATATGGTACACCTTCTTATGTATTTGACCTCGATATTTTAAAAGAAAGAGTTACAGACATTAAAGATGCATTGGGCAACAAAGCCTGCATATGCTACGCAATGAAGGCTAATCCTTTTGTTATAGGACCAATGGATTCTTATATTGATAAGTATGAGGTATGTTCACCGGGAGAATATGAAATATGTCACAGACAGGGCATTGCTCCTGAGAAAATTGTGGTTTCCGGTGTTAATAAGACATACGAATCTATGACCAGAATAATGAACCTTAGTGGAGGTAAAGGCGTATTTACAATGGAATCTGCTATGCATTATGATATTCTGGACAGGGTGTGTAAGGAACAGGGCACTAAGATTAAAGTGCTTGTAAGACTTACAAGTGGCAATCAGTTCGGTGTTGACAGAACTGAATTTGAAAGACTTATTAAGCTTATAGCTGACAATGACAATATGGAACTTCTGGGACTTCATTTTTATTCAGGCACCCAGAAGAAACTTAAAAAAGTTGAAAAAGAACTGACAATGTTAGCTGAATACAGAACTTACATTCAGGATACTTATGGAATAAGTCTTAAGGAACTTGAGTATGGACCGGGACTTCTTGTTAATTATTTTGAAAGCGACAAGGATGTTGATGCCGGAGAACAGCTTGAAGAACTTAATAATCTTCTTGATGTAGTATCGGGTTATGATGATATTACTCTTGAAATGGGAAGATTTATTGCAACTGAATGTGGATATTATTTAACATCAGTGGTTGACATTAAGAATAATGAAGAGCATAATTACTGTATTGTGGATGGAGGAATTCATCAGTTGAATTATTATGGTCAGATTATGGGTATGAAGAAACCATACATGGATATCATATCTGATGTAGAAGCCACAGAAGAGTTGCTTAAGTGGAATATGTGCGGCTCTTTATGTACAGTTAATGATGTTATTCTAAAGGATATAGAATTACAGCAGTTACACTTAGGAGACTGTATTGTATTCAAAAAATGCGGGGCTTACTCAGTTACAGAGGGTATGGCAATGTTCTTAAGCAGAGAACTTCCGCAGATATTATTTTATTCAAAAGACAATGGTCTTATTTCAGTAAGAAAAAGAATAGGAACAGATGTATTTAACACATCACAGGAGGAAGAAAGATGAACGAATTAATCGAAATTTTAGAAGATATTGTACCTGGAGTTGATTACGAGAATTGTACAACTCTTATTGATGATCATATCCTTGATTCATTTGCTATTTTGTCACTTGTATCTGAGATTGAAGATGCATTTGATGTAGAAGTTGCACCGGTTGAGCTTGTAGCTGAGAATTTCAATTCTGCTAAGAGCTTATGGGCAATGATTACAAGACTTAAGGGAGACGAATAATGGCATATCATATGCTGGCATATTTTGCAGTATTTTTGCCTATAGTTATTTTACTGTATCAGGTAATACCGCAAAAGTTCAGATATATCGTATTGCTTGTAGCTAATGCCTTCTTTTTCTGTACATTAAGTGGAAAACTGATTGTGTATCTAATAGCAGCCATCCTTATGACATATGGTGTGGGAAGGTGGCTTGAAAGCGTAGATAATTCTGTGGAAGATGCCAAAGTTGCGAACAAGAAGAAAAGACGTATAATTACGCTTGCGGTATGGATTAATATTGGTCTTATACTTGTGCTGAAATATACCAATTTCTTTGCAACTAATTTGTGTTCTATACTTAACCATTTTGGTGTGGATTGGGATTACAGACCAATTCGATTTATGGTGCCGATAGGTCTGTCTTTTTATACATTGCAGATTATTTCATATCTTACGGATGTGTACAGAGGGACAGAGAAGGCAGAGAAGAATCTTGCCAGAATGGCTTTATACCTTAGTTTCTTCCCACAGATAATGGAAGGACCTATAGCCAGATACCACGAGACTGCTGCCGATTTGTATGAAGGGCGAAAGATTACCTTCAATAATTTGAAATTCGGTTATCAGAGAATTGTATGGGGGCTTATAAAAAAAGTAGTAATTGCGGACCGTCTTTATTCTGCAGTTACATATATATATGATAACTATCAGTTGCTTGATGGTTCAATTATACTTTTAGGTGCTATCGTTTACACCGGACAGCTTTATATGGAATTTTCAGGATGTATGGATATTATTATCGGTACAGGAGAGATATTTGGAATTAAGCTTCCGGAGAATTTCAGACAGCCTTTTGCAGCTAAGGATGCATCGGATTTCTGGCACAGATGGCATATAACCTTGGGAACCTTCTTTAAGGATTATATTTTTTACCCTGTTTCTCTTGCCAAGCCGGTTAAGAATTTTGCCAAGAAGGTTAAAAAGGTATGTGGCAAGAATGTAAGTAAATTTGTCGCACCTACCATAGCACTTTTTTGTGTGTGGACCTGTAACGGGTTGTGGCATGGTGCCAATTGGACATTTATATTCTACGGAATGTATTATTTTGTCCTTATTGTTATTGAGAATATTACAGAAGCCCCTGTTAAGAAGCTTACAGAGAAGCTGCATATTAACAGAGAGGGCAAGGGATACAAAGTATTCAGGGCAAT
This sequence comes from Butyrivibrio sp., assembly GCA_045542375.1. GTDB lineage: Bacteria > Bacillota > Clostridia > Lachnospirales > Lachnospiraceae > Eshraghiella. The sequence continues at coordinate 22,049 of JAZQKW010000029.1, read as the reverse complement.
TAAGCTTTTTATCATTGTAATAATAGGTGAATTGTTCTTTAGAGCTGAGACCTTGACTGATGGATTTAAGATGTTTGGTAAAATATTCAGTGATTTCCACATCAGTGAGCTTGTAACTAACATTTTCAATCTGAAATTAGATATATATGAAGCAACCATAGCAGTTATTGGTCTTGTGATTGTTCTCATTGTAAGTATTCTTAAAGAAAAGAACATTAAGATTAGAGAATCTATCAGTAAATTTAAGTTACCTGCCAGATGGGCGATATGGTATGCAGCAATATTAATTGTAATATTTTTTGGTGCATACGGTTCAGGATATACAATTGTTGATTTGATTTATGCAGGATATTAGGAGATGAAGAAATGATTAAAAAAATAATTCGTAGTGTTTTATTTATTTCAGGACTTGCTTTGATACTTACTGTTTCGTCAATATTTATGGCCCCTAAGAAGGATATTTATAATGTATCAGCCTTTGAACATAAGGTTGATGCGCTTGATAGGGAGAATGATAATACTATTGATGTTGTATTTCTTGGAGATTCAGAGGTGTATTCAGCATATTCACCATTACAGATGTATCATGAATATGGTTATACATCCTATATATGTGCAACATCTGCACAGAGATTATGTGATACATATGCCATGATTCAGGAAATATACAAGACACAGCAGCCGGAGGTTGTTGTGATTGAGACCAACTGTTTCTTCAGGTATGGTGGTATGGCAGATGAGACCGGTGATAAGGTAATGGATAAGGTTCTTGATTATGTACCGGCAATGAAATATAAGTCAAAGTTTAAGAATGTATTTTATCCGGGCATTGACAAGGAAGAATCTTCTATGAAGGGCTTCCGTTATCGTACAGATATCAGTTCTTATCGTGGCGGTAAATGGATGCATGAATCTGATAAGAAAGAAGATATTAGAAAAGTAAATCTTGATTATTTTAAGAAGATTTACAATTATATTATTGAACATGGCAGTAAGGTGGTATTTGTAACAACACCTTCGCCTGATTGTCACAATTATATGAAACACAATGCAATGAAGCATCTTGCAGAAGAATATGGACTTGATTATTATGATTTGAATCTTGTATCTGATGAAATTGGAATTGATTGGATTAGTGAGACAAGAGATGGTGGTAATCACCTTAATTATTCAGGAGCTGAGAAGGTAACATCATATTTTGGAAAGATATTGTCTGATAATTATGATTTGCCAGACCACAGAGAAGATACTAATTATTCGGACTGGGATGAAGCTTTTGAAAAGTATTCTGAAAAGGTTGGATATAATAGAACTGTATAATAAAAAATGGATGACTCGTATGATGAGCCATCCATTTTTTGTATTAACATCTTTCTGCAATAGTATATAATAATTTCTCTGAATCAGTCCATGAAAGACAAGGGTCAGTAATGGACTTACCATATGTATGTTCGCCGATTTTCTGACATCCCGGCTCGATGTAACTCTCAATCATTACACCCTTAACAAGCTTCTTGATGTCGGAGTTAATGTTTCTGCTGTGTAATACATCTTCAACAATACGAATCTGTTCCATATACTGCTTGTTAGAATTACTGTGATTACTGTCAATGATGGTTGCAGGATGTGGAAGATTATGCTCAGCGTATAATTTGTTAAGGAGAAGAAGGTCTTCGTAGTGATAATTAGGTATGCACTGACCTTTCTTGTTAACAGCTCCTCTTAATACGGTATGTGTTAATGGATTACCTGTTGTATTAACTTCGCTTCCTCTGTATATGAATGTGTGAGGATGAGAAGCAGCATATACAGCATTAAGCATAATATCGTATCCGCCTGAGGTTGGATTCTTCATTCCTACAGGAACATCCATACCACTTGCAGTTAATCTGTGTTCCTGGTCTTCAACTGAACGGGCACCGATGGCAACATATGAAAGAGTGTCATCGCAGTACATCCAGTTCTCAGGATAGAGCATTTCATCAGCAGGGAAAAATCCTGTTGAATTAATTACGTCAAGGTGAAGCTTACGAATTGCCTTAATACCGGCTAACATATCAGGTGCCTTCTCAGGATCAGGCTGGTGAAGCATTCCCTTGTAACCTGCTCCGGTTGTACGAGGCTTGTTAGTATATACACGAGGGATGATAATTACTTTATCCTTAATCTGTTCCTGTACCTTGGCAAGCCTTGATACATAATCAAGAACGGCATCTTCATTATCTGCTGAACAAGGTCCAATTATCGCAAGAAATTTATCTGACTCACCGGTAAATACTTTTCTTATTTCTAAATCTCTTTCCTGTTTTAAACTGATGTTCTCTTCGCTTAAAGGGAACTCATTTTTAATCTCATCCGGAGATGGGAGAGTTCTTACAAACTTAATACTCATTGTGTTTTCCTCCAATAGTTGACTGATAAGGGGTATTTTATCACTTTTTTTATAAATGTACAATATTTTACTTAATAACTTTAATTCGTGAAGTGATAAATTTTATGTTAAAGAATTAATAAAATGTGGTATTATATTAATAGATAAAATTTATGAGGTGATCGCGTGAAAAGAGTTATATGGATAATATTGGATAGTTTTGGAATTGGAGCTTTACCGGATGCGGAAAAGTTTGGGGATAAGGGGGCTAATACCTTTATGCATATATGGAATGCTAATAAGGGAATTAATATTCCTAATATGCTTAAACTTGGTCTTGGAAATATAGAAGGTCTTGAAGGACTTCCGAAGACGGATGAGGTAATAGGGGCATATGGCAGAAGCAGGGAATTGTCCAATGGTAAGGATACCACAGTAGGACATTGGGAAATGACGGGAATTATATCGGAAAAAGCATTTCCTGTATTTCCGGATGGTTTCCCAAGTGAAATTAATGACAGATTTATCAGTGAAAATAATCTTTCAGGAATTCTTGGAAACTGTGTTGCGTCAGGAACGGTAATTCTTGAAGAACACGGAGAGGAAGCAAGGGAAAGAGATATTCCTATTGTATACACGTCAGCTGACAGTGTATATCAGATTGCTTATCATGTAGGTTGTGACGACAGACCGGAAGTTACGGACCCTGCAAAAGTAGACAGACTTTATAAGATGTGTGAAAGTGCGAGAAAGATTCTTACAGGAGATTATGAGGTTGCCAGAGTTATAGCCAGACCGTTTGTGGGTGTAAAAGGCAGTTATGTCAGAACTGCTGACAGAAGAGATTATGCTATTTTGCCACCTGAAAGCAATCTTTTATTCCAGCTTAAGGAACAGGGGTATAAGGTTACTGCTGTTGGTAAGATAAGTGATATTTTTGCCGGTTCGGGAATTAGTGAGGCTATTCATACGGGAAGCAATATGGAGGGGGTTGATGTAACACTTGAATGTATGAGTAAGCAGAGTGGAGGACTTATTTTTACCAATCTTGTAGAATTTGATTCTACATGGGGACACAGGAGAGATGCGGTAGGATATGGTAAGGCACTTGAGGAATTTGATGCAAGGATTCCTGAAATTATCACTGCAATGACAGACGAGGATGTGTTGATTATTAATGCTGACCACGGCTGTGACCCCACATATACAGGAACTGACCATACAAGGGAATATATTCCTATTATGGTGTATGGTAATGGGATAAAATCAGTGACATTTGGAACAAGAGAGTCATTTGCGGATATTGGACAGACAATTGCTGACATTCTTGGAGCTGACAAAATTGCTAATGGAAAGAGCTTTTACGGGGAGGTGACAGCCTGATGCGAATGTATGACATTATAATGAATAAGCGTAATGGAAATACGCTTACGGATGAAGAGATTAAGTTTCTGGTAAAAGGATATACTGCCGGGGAGATTCCTGACTATCAGGTGTCCGCCCTTATGATGGCAATATATTTTAATGGAATGAATGAAAAAGAGACTGCGACACTGACTCTTGCAATGGCAGAAAGCGGAGATTTGCTTAGTTTAGATAAGATAAAGGGAATTAAGGTTGATAAACACAGTACCGGAGGTGTGGGTGATAAGACATCACTTGTTCTATTGCCTATGGTTGCTGCTATCGGAGTACCGGTTGCCAAGATGTCAGGAAGGGGACTTGGACATACCGGTGGGACAATTGATAAACTGGAAAGCTTTGATGGCTTTGTTACGGGTATTCCTGAGGAGGAATTTATCAACAATGTGAACACAATTGGAATTGCTCTTGCGGGACAGACTGCTAATCTTGCTCCCGCAGATAAGAAAATGTATGCCTTAAGAGATGTTACTGCAACGGTTGAAAGTATCCCACTTATTGCAGGAAGTATTATGAGCAAGAAGATTGCATCCGGTGCAGATGCCATCGTGCTTGATGTTAAGACCGGAAGCGGAGCTTTTATGAAGACTGCTGAGGATTCCCTTGCTTTGGCAAAGGAAATGGTTAAGATAGGCAATAATCTTGGAAGAAAGACTATGGCTGTGGTAAGTGACATGGATGAGCCGTTAGGATATGCGGTTGGAAATGCACTTGAGGTTATGGAGGCAATTGATACTCTTAATGGGGAAGGTCCGGAGGATTTGTATGAGCTGTGTCTTGAACTCGGAGCACATATGACGGTTCTTGCAGGATGTGCCACGGATGTATGTGATGCTAAGAATAAGCTTAGAGAAGCGGTAGATAGCAAAAAAGCACTTAACAAGCTTGCACAAATGGTTAAAGCGCAGCATGGTGATGAGAGAGCGGTATTTGATAAAAGTCTTTTGCCACAGGCATCTATTGTGCAAGAGGTATGTGCTACAGAGGATGGATATGTATCTCAGATTATTTGTGACAGAATTGGCATATGTGCCATGGTGCTTGGAGGGGGACGAGAGAATAAAGACAGTATAATTGACCTTTCTGTAGGCATTGTTCTTCATAAGAAGAAAGGGGATTATGTCAGAAAAGGGGAAAGTATTGCGACTTTTTATGCCAATGATGAGAATAGACTTTCGGACGCACTCAAGAGATTTGAAGGTGCATATATTTTGTCAGATGAGAAGCCTGAGGATAGAAAGTTAATTCAGTATATTGTTACGGATTCAGAATTATTAAGCTACGTATAACATATTATTAACTAAAAAACAGTGGTTGTAATATGAAAAAAATAATGTTTTTGGTATTGTCAGTATTCCTATGCTTAACATGTGTTAAGGAGGTTAATGCAGATAAACAATTTAGCTTGTATGCCAGAGCTTCAGTTCTGATTGATGCTAATAATATGCGTGTTCTGTACGGAGATAATGAGAACACCAGAATGGCTTGTGCAAGTACAACTAAGATAATGACATTATTGGTTGCATTGGAATATGGAAAGTTAGATGATATAGTTACCATATCGTCTTATGCTGCATCGCAACCGGATGTACAGCTTAATGCAGGAAAAGGGGAGCAGTACCGGCTTGAAGATTTATTGTATATTATGATGCTTAAGTCATACAATGATGTTGCTGTAGCTGTTGCCGAGCATGTGGGTGGTATTTTGAATGGGGACACCTCCTTTAATGAGACGAAGGAAGAAAGCCTTAAAGATGTACAGAAATTTGCGGACATGATGAATGAAAAGGCTGTAAGCATTGGATGCAGAAATACATATTTTATTACACCTAATGGTCTTGATGCTACAGATGACATTGGATATCATTCTTCTACAGCATACGACCTTGCATTGATTGGTGCGTACGCAATTAAGAATGACCAGGTGACAACAATATGCACTGAAAGAAGCTACAACTATAAGGAAATTAATGGAAAGAGAACCGGGACTGTATATAATGCAGACAGGTTCCTTGATATGATGCCCGGCGCGGTAGGTCTTAAGACAGGCTTTACCGGAGAAGCCGGGTATTGTTTTGTGGGTGCGGTAAAGCAGGAGGGAAGGTCCTTTGTATCAGTGGTGTTAGGCAGTGGCTGGCCACCTAATAAGAATTACAAGTGGTCTGATACTAAAACTCTTATGAATTATGGGATTGAAAATTATTATCCTGAGACTATTCATTCGCATCAAATGTCATATAAGGAAATTAAAGTCAATAACGGCACCAAGGAAAAAATTATGACATATATTCCTTTTGAAGTGAAATGCCTTCTTTCTGAGTCGGACATAGTTAATGTTGTATATGAATTTGAAGATGAACATAATGCACCTATTATAAAAAATGAAGAGGTGGGAAGAGTATGTGTATATATTAATGACAGACTTATGTATCGTTTGCCCATACTTACGGCAGAAGGGTGTAGTGAAAAAAATATGGAATGGTATTTAAGATATTTTGTTATGAAATTAACAAATTGGACTTGATTATTTATGTGTTTGGAAGTAGAATATATCTTGGTAGAAACTTGAATTTTATTTTTACGGAGGTCTTATAATATGAGTACTACATCGCAGACGTCAGCGGGTAAGAGAATAGATTTATTACTTGATGACAACAGTTTTGTAGAAATTGGCAAGCTTGTTACTGCAAGAAATACTGATTTCAACATGACAGCAATGGATACTCCATCAGATGGTGTTATTACCGGATATGGTACCATTGATGGAAATCTTGTGTATGTGTACAGCCAGGATTCAACTGTTATGAGTGGATCAATGGGCGAGATGCATGCCAAGAAGATTGTCAATATCTATGATATGGCATTAAAGATGGGAGCACCTGTTATCGGTTTTATCGATTGTGCAGGCTTGAGACTTCAGGAAGCAACAGATGCACTTAATGCATTTGGCGAGATTTATGCTGTTCAGGCAGAGGCTTCAGGAGTTATCCCACAGATTACAGCAATTATGGGAACATGTGGAGGCGGAATGGCAGTTATGTCTTCCCTTGCTGATTTCACATTTATGGAAAGCAAGAATGCAAAATTATTTGTTAACAGTCCTAATACACTTGAGGACAATAAGACAGATAATACAGCATCAGCTAATTTCCAGGCAGAAGAGACAGCGGTAGTTGATTTTACCGGTGATGAAGCTTCTGTTATTGCAGAAATCAGAAACCTTGTATGTGTTCTTCCTTCTAATAATGAAGATGAGGCACTTTGCGAATGTGCTGATGACCTTAACAGAGCATGTGCAGGTATTGAAGGCGGAATGGCTGATCCTGCATATGTGCTTTCAATGATTTCAGACAGCAACCTTTTTGTTGAAGTTAAGAAGGCATATGCTAAGGAAATGGTAACTGGGTTTATTAAATTAAACGGAGCAACTGTTGGTGTTGTAGCTAACAGAGCTGAGCTTTTTGAAAATGGTAAGAGTGTTGAGAAGTACGATAATGTTCTTACAGCAGAAGGATGTGAGAAGGCTGCAGAGATGATTAATTTTTGTGATGCATTTGAAATTCCTGTTCTTTCACTTACTAATGTTAAGGGCTTCCTTACAACTAAGACAAGTGAGAAGACAATTGCTAAGGCTGCAGCTAAGCTTACTTATACATTTGCAAGTGCAGATGTACCTAAGGTTAACCTTATTACAGGTGAGGCATACGGAAGTGCATATGTTGTTATGAACTCTAAAGCAATCGGAGCAGACCTTACATACGCATGGCCTGATACAACAGTTGGTATGATGGATGCCAAGCTTGCAGCTAAGATTATGTATGAGAAGGAACCTGATTTAATCAGCGAGAAAGCAGATGAATATAAGACTCTTCAGAACAGTGCAGTAAGTGCTGCCAAGAGAGGATATGTTGATGCAATAATTGAACCTGCTGATACCAGAAAATACCTTATCAGTGCTTTCGAAATGTTATATTCTAAGAAGACAGCTGATGTTTATAAGAAACATGGAACGGTATAAGAGGTGAGAATATGGTATTATTATCAAGTATGAGTGAGAGACTTGCAGATGCCGGTATTAACGCGGCAATCTGTATCGCTGTAACATTCGCTGTTCTTATCTTTATCTCATTAATAATAAGCCTGTTTCAGATTTTTCCTAAGATTGAAGCATCAATTGCAAGAAAGAAAGCTGAGAAGGAAGAAGAGAAGGCTATTGCCGAGCAGGCAATTGATAACGCTGTTACACAGATTGAGACTAAAGAAACAGCGGCTAAGATGGAAGCAGAGAGTGAGAATCTTGTAAATGATTTGGAGCTTGTGGCTGTTATTACAGCTGCAATCGCAAGTTATGCAGGAGCAACACCTACAGACGGATTTGTTGTACGTTCAATTAGAAAAGTTAGGAGATAATTATTATGAAGAATTATACAATCACAGTTAATGGTAATGTATATAACGTTACAGTAGAAGAAGGAACTACTGCAGGAGTAACAATGGCAGCTCCTGTAGCACCGGTAGCACCTGTGGCAGCACCTAAGGCTGAAGCTGCAGCACCTGTAGCAACAGGTAAGGCTGGTTCAGTTAAGGTTAATGCACCAATGCCTGGTAAGGTTGTAGCTGTTAAGGCTAATGTTGGAGATGCTGTTAAGAAGGGTCAGGTTATCCTTGTTCTTGAAGCTATGAAGATGGAAAATGATATTGTTGCACCGGAAGACGGAACAGTTGCAAGCGTTAATGTTGCTGTAGGTTCTGCAGTAGAAGCCGGCGAGACAATGGCTACATTAAACTAATATTGGAGGTATCAAAATGATTCTTGATACACTAAAGAACCTTGCAGAACAGACAGGTTTTGCCACTCTTGAATGGGGCAATTATGTCATGGTTCTTGTAGCACTGGTATTTTTATACCTTGCGATTGCTAAGGGATTTGAACCTTTACTACTTGTTCCAATCGCATTTGGTATGTTACTTGTTAACCTTTTCCCTGATATTATGAAGCCTATTGGAGCTGATGGGGAACCGGGTGGATTACTTAGATATTTTTACCTTCTTGATGAATGGAGTATCCTTCCGTCACTTATCTTCCTTGGTGTAGGTGCGATGACGGACTTTGGACCTCTTATTGCCAATCCTAAGAGCTTCTTGCTTGGAGCAGCAGCCCAGATAGGTATCTTTGCAGCGTATTTTATGGCTATTTTATTTGGCTTTAATGGAGAAGCGGCTGCAGCGATTTCTATTATCGGTGGAGCTGACGGACCTACATCTATCTTCCTTGCAGGTAAGCTTGGACAGACAGACCTTATGGGACCGATTGCGGTAGCGGCATATTCATATATGTCACTTGTACCAATTATTCAGCCACCTATTATGAAGTTACTTACAACTAAGAAGGAAAGAGCTATTAAGATGGAACAGCTTCGTCCTGTATCTAAGCTTGAGAAGATACTTTTCCCAATTGTTGTTACAATAGTTGTTGTACTTATTCTTCCAACAACAGCACCTCTTGTTGGTATGCTTATGTTAGGTAATCTTTTCAGAGAATGTGGAGTTACCAAGCAGCTTACAGAGACAGCATCCAATGCACTTATGTACATTGTAGTTATCCTTCTTGGTACATCAGTTGGAGCGTCTACAAGTGCTGCTAACTTCCTCAATGCGGCAACGCTTAAGATTGTTGCACTTGGACTTATTGCTTTTGCAATAGGTACTACAGCAGGTGTATTATTCGGAAAGCTTATGTGTAAGATTACTAAAGGCAAGATTAACCCACTTATCGGTTCGGCAGGTGTTTCAGCCGTTCCTATGGCAGCCAGAGTATCACAGAAGGTTGGAGCAGAGACAGACCCTACTAACTTCCTTCTTATGCATGCAATGGGACCTAACGTAGCAGGTGTAATCGGAACAGCCGTAGTTGCCGGAACGTTTATGGCAATCTTCGGAGTGGCTTAATAACAGGAGAAAGGATTAATAACAATGGCAGATACAAATATCGAACTTAAACCGGTTAAAATTACCGAAACAATATTAAGAGATGCCCATCAGTCACTTATTGCAACAAGAATGACAACTGACCAGATGATGCCAATCGTGGATAAGATGGATAAGGTTGGATATAATGCAGTAGAGTGCTGGGGTGGTGCAACATTTGATGCATGCTTACGTTTCTTAAAGGAAGATCCATGGGACAGATTAAGAAGATTAAAAGATGGATTTAAGAACACTAAGCTTCAGATGCTTTTCAGAGGACAGAATATTCTTGGATACCGTCCATATGCAGATGACGTTGTAGAATATTTTGTACAGAAGTCAATTGCTAATGGTATTGATATCATTCGTATTTTTGACTGCTTAAACGATATCCGTAACCTTCAGACAGCTGTTAAGGCTTCTAACAAGGAAGGCGGACACGCACAGGTTGCTCTTTCATATACATTAGGTGATGCATATACACTTGATTATTGGAAGAATATGGCAAAAGAAATCGAAGAAATGGGAGCTGACTCAATCTGTATCAAGGATATGGCAGGACTTCTCCTTCCTAATCAGGCTACAGAGCTTGTACAGGCTCTTAAGGAAGGTTCTAAGCTTCCTATTGAACTTCATACACATTACACCTCAGGTGTTGCTTCAATGACTCTTATGAAGGCAGTTGAAGCAGGCTGTGACATCATTGATACAGCTATGTCACCATTAGCACTTGGAACAAGTCAGCCTGCAACAGAAGTTATGGCTAAGGTATTCGAAGGAACACCATATGATCCTAAGTTTGACCAGAATCTTCTTGCAGAAATCGCTGATTACTTCAGACCATTCAGAGAAGAATGGCTTAAGTCAGGATTACTTGATCCTAAGGTTATGGGTGTTAACATTAAGACCTTACTTTACCAGGTACCTGGTGGTATGTTATCTAACCTTGTTTCTCAGTTAAAAGAAATGAAGGCAGAGGATAAGTATGATGAAGTGCTTGAAGAAGTTCCAAGAGTTCGTAAGGACTTTGGTGAACCACCTCTTGTTACTCCGTCAAGCCAGATTGTTGGTACACAGGCTGTACTTAACGTAGTTCTTGGTGAGAGATATAAGAGTCTTACTAAGGAATCTAAGGATCTTCTCCTTGGAAAATATGGTAAGACAGTTAAGCCTTTCAATGAAGAAGTTCAGAAGAAGGCAATGGAAATGACAGGCGAAGAGCCAATTACATGTCGTTTTGCAGATACTCTTGAACCTGAGTTAGAGAAACTTGAAGGTGAAATCAAACAGTGGAAGCAGCAGGATGAAGATGTGCTTTCATATGCATTGTTCCCACAGGTTGCTACAGACTTCTTTAAATACAGAGAAGCTAAGCAGAATAAGATTGACCCATCAGTAGCAAAAGATGGTTCATATCCGGTATAATATTATAAGACCCTTTATAACTGCTGTTTGTGATTTCACAGACAGCAGTTTTTGTTTTATTGACTGTATGTCAAAAGGGTATTATAATTAAAAAAGTATTTTTATGAGGACAGAATATATGAAGGCAGATGTAATTGATAAAATAAAAGCACTGATACCCGGAATGAGCAGGAATCAGAAAATAATCGCACATTATATAATTGAACATACAGAGGAAGCTGCATTTAATACGGCAGCGGTTATAGGTAAGAAGCTTAATATAAGCGAGTCTACGGTTGTAAGATTTGCAGTGGCTGTAGGATATACCGGATTTCCTAAATTACAGCAGGCACTTGCGGCAGTAGTTAAGAACCGACTTCACAAAATAGAGAAAATTGATATTTCCAAGAATACAACACAATCAGAAATACTTCAATTTGTAATGAAGAATGATTACGACAATATTCAGGCAACTCTTGAAGAACTTAACCCGGATTCTTTTAATCTTGCAACAGATATGATTTCGTCAGCGAAGAAGGTGTATGTAATTGGTGTAAGAAGCAGTGCACCTCTTGCAGAACTTTTGGCATATTATCTCAGGATGGTTTTGTCAGATGTTATTGTGGTTACAAGCGTAAGCTCAAGTGAGATATTTGAACAAATGATTAATATAGGACCTAAGGATGTGGCGATAGGTATAAGCTTTCCAAGATATTCAATGAGAATACTTAAAGCAATGGAATTTGCCAATAACAGAAATGCTAAAGTAATCTCAATAACTGACAGTATACACTCGCCTATGAATCTGTATTCATCATGTAATCTTTTGGCAAGAAGTGGTATGGCATCAGTGGTAGATTCCTTAGTTGCACCAATGTCACTTATTAATGCCCTTGTAGTTGCTTTATGTGCAAGAAATTCAAGCAAAGTTGTTAAGAAACTGGAGCTTCTTAATGATGTGTGGGAAGACTATCAGGTTAATAATAATGATGAGATTAACTTTTTGGATGATGAGGTATTAAATTATTTGAAAGGCCTTGATTAATATGTCAAAAATATTGATAATCGGTGGCGGAGCTGCCGGTATGATGGCAGCAATTTCAGCGGCGAAGTGTGGTCATCAGGTTGAATTATTTGAAAAAAATGAAAAGTTAGGCAAGAAAATTTACATTACCGGTAAAGGAAGATGTAATGTAACCAATGCCTGTGATACTGAAGAACTTTTTGGGAAAATAGTAACTAATAAGAAATTCATGTATAGTTCAATATATACCTTTGATAATTCCATGGTATACGATTTTTTTGAGGAAGCAGGCTGTCCGCTTAAGGTTGAACGTGGAAACAGGGTGTTTCCAGTGTCGGATAAGTCTTATGATATAATCAATGCACTTGAACGGACCATGAAACAATTAGGTGTGCATATTCACCTGTTTTCTGAGGTTACGGATATTATAATAAAAAATAACACTGCAGTAGGAATAGTGGTTGACGGTAAAAATATTATTGGTAACTCTGTATTGATTGCAACAGGAGGATATTCGTATCCCACAACAGGTTCCACAGGAAGTGGACATGCATTTGCTAAGAAATACGGACATAATGTTACTAAATGTTCACCTGCCCTTGTTCCCTTTGTTGCAAAAGAGGAATGGGTCAAGGAACTTCAGGGCTTAAGCCTTAGGAATTGTGGTGTCACATTATATGACGACAATAAGAAGATATATGAAGATTTCGGCGAACTGCTTTTTACACATTTTGGTGTAAGCGGGCCAACAGTTCTCAGTGCCAGCAGTTATGTGGTAGACTTAATAAAACATAAGGAACTGAGACTTGTAATAGATTTAAAGCCTGCACTCAGTGAGGGTGAGTTAGACGACAGAATACTGAGAGATTTTGAAGGGATGAAGAATAAAAGTTATTCTAATTCTCTGGATAAATTATTACCGAAGTCTTTGATTCCTGTGGTTATTGAACTTTCAGGAATTGAGCCGGAGAGAAAGGTTCATGAGATTAGAAAGGAAGAACGTAAGGCACTTGTAAATCTTTTAAAGAATTTTACACTTACCCTGACAGGATTAAGAGGCTTTAATGAGGCAATAATTACACATGGAGGAATCAATGTTAAAGAAGTTGATCCGGGAACCATGGAATCTAAGATAATTAAGAATTTATATTTTGCAGGAGAGGTTCTTGATGTAGATGCAGTTACAGGCGGATATAATCTGCAGATTGCGTGGTCTACAGGGTATCTTGCAGGATTATCATTTGAATAGAAGGAGAAATAATATGGCATACAATATAGCAATAGACGGACCGGCAGGAGCTGGAAAAAGCACAATAGCTAAGAAGGTATCGGCTAATCTTGGATTTGTATATGTGGATACAGGAGCTATGTATCGTGCAATGGCAGTGTATTTTCTCGATAACGGGATTGACACGGACAATGAAGAAGAAGTAGGAAAAGCATGCAATAATGTTAATATTGTAATTGAATATAAGGATGGAACTCAGCAGGTGATACTTAATGGAAATAATATTACAGGCAGACTCAGAACTGAGGAAGTGGGAAATACAGCGTCTAAGACTGCAGTATATCCGGAAGTTCGTAAGAAACTTGTTGAACTTCAGAAGGAACTTGCAAGAACAACAGATGTTGTTATGGATGGAAGAGACATTGGAACCTGTGTGCTTCCGGATGCAATCTGTAAAATATACCTTACTGCAAGTGTTGAGACCAGAGCAATGAGACGACTTAATGAATTACAGGCAAAGGGTGTAGAGGCTGATTTGGAAGTGATTAAAAAGGACATTGCAGACAGAGATTACAGGGATATGAACAGGGATGTATCTCCGCTTAAGCAGGCGGAGGATGCTGTGCTTGTGGATTCATCGGATATGGGAATTGACGAGGTAACAGACAGAATAATCAGTATATTTAAGGAAAAGGCAGGAAAATAACAGTTGGAAGTTATTGTTGCGAAAAGTGCAGGATTTTGTTTTGGTGTTAAAAGAGCTGTAGAAATGGCTTACTCTCAGGCGGGTAATGAGAATGTATATACTTTTGGCCCGATTATTCACAATGAAGAAGTGATTAAGGATCTTGAGAATAAAGGGATAAAAGTAATTGAAGATGTGAGCGGGACAGATGGTCTTAAAAAAGGCACCATGATTGTAAGAGCCCACGGAATAAAACAGGAAGAATACAGCCTTATTGAACAGGCAGGACATAAGGTAATGGACGCTACATGTCCATTTGTGCTTAAGATTCACAAAATTGTAAAAGAAGCGGCTGACAGGAACGAATATGTGGTGATTATCGGAGACGAAAAACATCCGGAGGTTCAGGGGATAAAAAGCTGTGCAAGAGACAACAGTGTGGTACTTGATAATGAAAATGATGTGATAAATTTTATCGAAAGCGGTGTTTTTGGTCGAAAAAAGCTCTGTATTGTGTCTCAAACTACATTTAATTTAAACAAGTTTAAATATTTGGTTGAAATTTTTCAAAAAAACAGTTATATTAATATAAATGTATTAAATACAATTTGTAATGCTACAGAGGAAAGACAGGCAGAAGCTGCAGCACTTGCAGCAACCGTTGATGCAATGATAGTTATCGGTGGGCGCAGTAGTTCCAATACTCAGAAGCTGTATGAGATATGTAAGTCAGTGTGTGATAATACTTTTTACATTCAGACGGCGGACGATATGGATTACTCGAAACTCTGTGGAATGAACAGAGTTGGTATTACAGCCGGGGCATCAACCCCACACATTATTATCGAGGAGGTTCAAACAAAATGTCAGATTTAAGTTTTGAACAGATGTTAGAAGAATCATTAAAAACTATACATACAGGGGAGGTCATTGACGGTAAGGTTATCAACGTTAAAGAAGATGCAATTATTCTTAACATTGGTTATAAAGCAGATGGTATTATCACTCGTAATGAATATACAAGCACTCCGGGCGTTGACCTTCGTAGTGTAGTTAAGGAAGGCGACACAGTTACAGCTAAGGTTATCAAGGGTAACGATGGTGACGGATATGTTGCACTTTCTGTTAAGAGACTTGCGGCTGAACTTGGCAGCAAGAAGTTAGAAGCAGCATTTGAGAGCGGAGAGGTTCTTAAGGCTACTGTAGCACAGGTGCTTGACGGTGGATTAAGCGTAATCGTTGATGAGACTAAGGTGTTCATCCCTGCAAGTCTTGTGTCAGATGTATACGAGAAGGATTTATCTAAGTACGCTAATCAGGAAATTGAATTTGTTATTACAGAATTCAATCCAAGAAAGAGAAGAATTATTGGTGATCGTAAGCAGCTTCTCGTAGCTAAGAAGGCTAAGATGAGAGAAGAAGTTATGTCTAAGATTGCAGAAGGACAGGTTGTTGAAGGAACAGTTAAGAACGTAACTGACTTTGGCGTATTTGTTGATATCGGCGGAGTAGACGGACTTTTACATGTATCTGAACTTTCTTGGGGAAGAGTTGAGAATCCTAAGAAGAGATTTAAGTCAGGCGATGCAGTTAAGGCATTTATTAAGGAGATTAAGGGTGATAAGATTGCATTAAGCCTTAAATTCGAAGATGCTAATCCATGGAATGGTGTGGAAGACAGATATGCAGTAGGTACTGTTGTTACAGGTAAGGTGGCAAGAATGACTGATTTCGGTGCTTTTATTGAACTTGAAACAGGCGTAGATGCATTATTACATGTATCACAGATTGCTAAGGAGCATATTGAGAAGCCATCACAGGTACTTAAGGTTGGACAGGAAATCGAAGCTAAGGTTGTTGATCTTAATACTAATGATCACAGAATTTCACTTAGCATGAAGGTTTTACTTGCTGATGAGCCAGTAGAGGCAGCTGAAGAAGCAGTAGAAGCAGAATAAGAGTTTTATGTGGTAAACCCGTTGATATGACGGGTTTACTCTTAAATTAAAGGAGAATTACTTAATGTTTGAAACAGGATATGATAAGTTTAAAAAGGATATATATGGACTTACCAAGATTGATTTAAATGCTTATAAAGAAAAACAGATGAAGAGAAGGATTGACAACTTAATCACTAAGCGTAAGATGAAGACCTATGATGAATATGTTGCAGCACTTAAGACTAATCCGATTTTGTTTGACGAGTTTGTAAGTTATCTTACAATAAATGTTTCAGAGTTTTACCGTAATCCGGAGCAGTGGGATTATCTTGAGAAGAAGGTATTTCCGGATCTTATAAGTAAGTACGGACATGGTTTTAAGATATGGAGTGCTGCCTGTTCCACAGGAGATGAGCCATATTCGTTAGTAATGCTTTTGTCAAAATTTCTTCCTCTTGATAAGATTAAGATACTTGCAACAGATATTGATGAGCAGGTAATTGCTAAAGCGAAAGTGGGAATTTATGAAAAGGGAAGTCTCAAGGCTTTACCGGAAGAATTTATTAAGAAATATTTTGTGAAATTAACTGAGACATCGTACCAGATTAAAGAAGAGATTAAGAAATGTGTTGAATTTAGAAAATCTAATCTCTTAAAGGACCCATATCCAATGGGTTGTCACCTTATTGTATGTAGAAATGTTCTTATATATTTTACTGAAGAGGCTAAGCTTGATGTGTACAAGAAATTTAACGCATCCCTTGTACCGGGCGGTGTCCTTTTCGTAGGAAGTACAGAACAGATACCCGGATACAGGGATATAAATTATAGTTCTCCGAAGACATTTTTCTATGTAAGAGAATAATCAGGTAACCTATTTCTGAAGAATATGGTTGAGTACATCGTTGCAGTAGTTGAGAATCTTCTCATTACTGCCGGTGAATTCTTCTGTATATTCGAAATAGGTTATTTTGTCGTAATAATCAATTTTGAAGTAAGGCGATACCACCTCTGTGTGTTGAGGCAGAAATACTCCGGTACGTTTGCTGTAGCAGTTAGCAGCTTTGGCCCTTGTACGGAAATTCTTATCAACATAAAATGCAATACTCTTATGAATTGATTCGTCTTCCTCAGGAAGATAATAATAATCCTTATAATTGCTGTAAAAATATTTTAACTCTCCGGTATAGGCGGTGATGCATAACTTGGCAGTGTGAGCTGCGGCAGTTATATAGCAGAATTCGCCGGCGACGGAGATTCTTTTTGGTAAAAATGAGTCAAGTGCAAGTTCTATAATAATTTCTTTCTTAGGAGCACCTGAAATTGTTGTGGTATCTTCAAGAGATACGGATACAACATCATATTGTCTGTTAAGAAGACAGGTATAATTGATAACAGGCAGGATTCTAATCATTCCAAGTATATCATCATGATTATGCAACAAAAGAAGTCGCATTAGAGAAGAGTCTTCTGTGGCAAGATATTCCAGATATACATTAATGAGGTCACCTCCGGAATACCTGTCATCTCTATCAATTCCCATAAACTGTTCAATTGTTTTCTGCTTGAGATTATCTAATTTAAAAAGATTCTTAACAGGATTAATTATTTTGTATATATCGATGTTAACAATTCCTGAAAAATCACAAGGGATATCGTAAAGCTCGCATTTCTTGATAATAAATGGGATATCGAACACTGTACCGTTATAATTGATTAAGGCTGAATAATTCTTAATAAATTCAATAAAAGAAGCAATGATTTCTTTTTCTGATTCTTTCTTATCTGCAAACCACTGGTGCATCATATATTGGGTGCCGTTATGATATACAACTCCGATTAAATAGACAGAAGAAGTGGCAGGAGAAAATCCTGTTGTTTCGATATCAAAATATACAATTTCTTCCTTGGTATAATCAAGAGGCTGGAACAATGCTGTGTCAAAATTTAACTCTTCATCAAAAATAAGCATATAATCAT
The DNA here is from genome assembly GCA_045542375.1 of Butyrivibrio sp. Taxonomy (GTDB): domain Bacteria; phylum Bacillota; class Clostridia; order Lachnospirales; family Lachnospiraceae; genus Eshraghiella. The sequence continues at coordinate 4,028 of JAZQKW010000029.1, read as the reverse complement.
CCTTTTCTAAATTAGTATTCTACTTCCATTATACATAAATCAATAAAAAAATGTAGCATTTTATACAAAAAAGATATACAATGAATGTGTTTATATTATACGTAAGGAAGTGACTAAATTGGGATTACTAACATTTAAAGGCGGAACACATCCGTATGACGGAAAAGAACTGTCAATGAATTCACCGATAGAAGAATTTATGCCGGGTAATATACTTGTATTTCCTGTGTCGCAACACATAGGAGCACCTGCAAAGCCTGTTGTGGCAGTTGGTGACAGAGTTCTTGCCGGACAGAAAATAGCTGAGAAATCAGGATTTGTATCTGCCAATATTCATTCATCTGTATCAGGAACAGTTAAAGCAATTGAGAAAAGACTGCTTGCAACAGGTGGAATGGCGGAATCCATTGTTATAGAGAATGACGGACTTTATGAGGAAGCAGCACCAATACATAACAAGAAGCCGGAGAATTTAACTGCGGAAGAGATTATTGGAATAATTGAAGAAGCAGGAATTGTAGGTATGGGTGGAGCAGGTTTTCCTACCAACATTAAATTAAGTCCTAAGAATCCAAAAGATATTACAACTATTATTGTTAATGGTGCTGAGTGTGAACCATATCTTACATCGGATTATAGAAGAATGGTTGAACAGGCTGAGATACTTGTAAAAGGTCTTAAGGTGGTTCTTTCTCTTTTTCCGGGAGCTATGGGATATTTTGGCATTGAAGATAATAAGCCGGAGGCTATCAGAATATTAAGTGAACTGGTTGAAGCAGAGCCACAGATAGAAGTTAAGAAGCTTAAGACCAAATATCCACAGGGTGGAGAACGAAGCCTTATATATGCAATAACAGGTAAAAAGCTTAATTCTAAGAAATTACCTGCTGACCTTGGCTGTATTGTTCATAATGTAGATACAATATACTCAATTTACAGGGCTGTATATGAGGGCAAGCCTCTTATCAAGAGAATTGTTACCGTAACAGGTGATGCAATCAAGAATCCTAAGAATTTTGAGGTAAGACTTGGAACTTCTGTTGATGAGATTATTGAAGGAGCAGGAGGTTTTGTTGCTGAACCGGAGAAGATTATTTCAGGTGGTCCGATGATGGGATTTTCATTTTTTAATACAGCAGTGCCTCTTGTAAAAGGGTCATCCTCAGTATTGGCTTTTGTTAAAGATGATGTGGCTGCTAGTGATATTTCACCATGCATCAAGTGCGGAAGATGTTCTAATGCATGTCCTGAGAATCTTCTTCCTATGAAGCTTGCAGAATGTGCTGCACACAATGATATGGAAGGCTTTAAGAAGCTTAACGGAATGGAGTGCGTGGAATGTGGCTGCTGTTCATATGTGTGTCCTGCTAAGAGACAGGTTACCCAGTCAGTACGTTCTATGAAGAAAATCATAATAGAAGAATCAAGAAAGAAATAGGAGGCGTGTATGGAAAGCAAATTATTAAATGTATCCGCTACACCCCATGTGCGAGATAAATCATCAACCAAAAGAATAATGTTTGATGTATGCCTGGCATTACTTCCTGCCTGCGGTTTTGGAATTTATAATTTTGGTTTCAGAGCCTTGCTGGTACTTGTAGTGTCGGTAGCATCATGTGTGCTTTTTGAATATATGTACCAGTCCCTTATGCATAAGAAGCTTACAGTATCTGATATGAGTGCTGTGGTTACAGGTATGTTGCTTGGAATGAATCTGCCACATACAATACCATTGTGGATGGTTGTACTTGGAAGTGCATTTGCGATTATTATTGTAAAGCAGTTGTTTGGCGGACTTGGTCAGAATTTTATGAATCCGGCCTTGGCTGCAAGATGTTTTCTTCTGATTTCTTTTGCCGGAAGAATGACAAGCTTTACTTATGATGGTATTACAGGAGCAACACCTCTTGCAGTATTAAAAGCAGGAGAGAGTGTTGATGTATTGAAAATGTTTATTGGAACAACCGGTGGAACAATTGGAGAGACATCAGCTCTTGCACTTATAATCGGAGGCTTATACCTTATTATCCGTAAAGTTATAGTACCGACAATACCGTTGGTGTATATTGGTTCATTTTCGGTATTTGTACTGATATTTGGCGGAAGAGGAATGGATATGAATTTCCTTGCTGCACACCTTTGCGGTGGCGGGCTTATGCTTGGTGCATTCTTTATGGCAACAGATTATGTTACATCACCTGTTACACCATGGGGAAAGGTTGTGTTTGGCGTTATTCTGGGCTTGCTTACAGGATTGTTCAGAATATTCGGTAATGCGGCAGAAGGAGTTTCCTATGCTATTATTTTCAGCAACCTTCTTGTGCCTATTATTGAGAAAATTACAGTGCCAAGAGCATTTGGAGTGGAGAAAAAGAGCAAGAAGGAGGCGGCATAATGAAGAAGATAATAAAAGATACTCTTGCGTTATGCCTTATAACGCTGATTTCTGGACTTTTGCTTGGTTTGGTATATAAGATTACCAAAGACCCAATTGCAAAGCAGAATGAAAAAGCTAAGCTTAACGCATATAAGAATGTGTTTGAGATGCTTGATACAACAGAAGTGCTTGGTGATGATGTGATTTCTGATGCTCAGACAGCTGTTGAAAATGAAAAATATAATTGTGTAACTGTTAATGAAATTGTTAAGGCATATGATGCAGATAAGAATTATCTTGGTCTTATTGTTACGGTTACCGATTCCTGCGGATACGGCGGAAATATTAAGATGACTGTAGGTATAAGCAAAGAATCTGTTATTACCGGACTTGAATTCCTTGAGATTAATGAGACAGCCGGACTTGGTATGAAGGCGAAGGATGCCGCTTTTAAGAATCAGTTTATCGGTATGAAGGCGGATAAGGTTATCTGTGTTAAAGGAGGAGCATCAGCTCAAGGCGAATATGATGCCATAAGTAGTGCTACAATTACCTCTGGCGCAGTTGGAGATGGAATTAACGGGGCACTGATAAGCTTTAGAACAGTAGGAGGTGATAAGGATGAATAAATATATTGAAAGAATATATAATGGTGTAATTAAAGAGAATCCTACTTTTGTCCTTATGTTAGGAATGTGTCCTACTCTTGCGGTTACAACTTCTGCAATTAATGGTGCGGGAATGGGTCTTGCATCCATGGTAGTACTTGCGTTAAGCAATCTTATGATTTCAATGTTGAGAAATTTTATTCCGGACAGAGTGAGAATGCCGGCGTATATAGTTGTAGTGGCATCATTTGTTACAATGGTTCAATTCCTTATGCAGGCATACCTGCCGGCACTTAATGAGTCGCTCGGTATATATATACCACTTATTGTAGTTAACTGTATTATTCTTGGAAGAGCAGAAAGCTACGCATCTAAGAACACACCTGTATTATCACTTTTTGATGGTATAGGAATGGGACTTGGATTTACTATTGCCCTTACACTTCTTGGAATGTTCAGAGAAGTACTTGGTGCAGGAACAATTTTTGGATTTAATTTTATTCCTGCTAATAATCCTACAAGTTTTGAACCTATCAGCATATTTGTAATGGCACCGGGAGCATTTTTTGTCCTTGCATTCCTCGTTGCCATTATGAACAAAATAAAGACTAAAAAAGGTAAACCAATTATTGACATCTGCAGAAATGAAGGTTGTGTAGGATGTACTAACACATCATGTGCAGGAAGATGTAATAAGGAGGTGGCTGATTAATGAAGACACTTATATTAATAGCTATTGGATCAGCTCTTGTTAATAATGTTGTTTTAAGCCAGTTCTTAGGCTTATGTCCGTTCCTTGGAGTATCTAAGAAGACCAAAACAGCATCAGGTATGGGTGCAGCAGTTATTTTTGTTATTACAATTTCATCATTTCTTGCAAGTGTGATTTATGAATTTATTCTGGTTCCATTAAATATTACTTACCTTAATACCATTGTGTTTATTCTGGTTATTGCTGCACTTGTGCAGTTCGTGGAAATGGTACTTAAGAAATTAAGTCCTGCTCTCTATAATGCACTTGGGGTATATCTGCCTTTGATTAC